>JAGLHQ010000193.1 GCA_023143375.1 Planctomycetota bacterium | reverse complement strand
TCGTACGTCATATATATTATACACTATATAATTAACAAGTCAAGCGTGTTTTGTGATTTTTTAATTTTTTTATTATCCACAGATTGCACTGATTTTCACTGATTTTTTAAAAGATATTATTCACCACGAAGGACACGAAAAGCACGAAGAAAAGCTAAATAAGTTTGTAGTTGGGAGTTCGGAGTTTGGTGTTTGGTGTTTTGGAACCGGCCGTTGGCGGGGCTTTTTTTTTGTGGACATTTGGATACTTTGGGTATATCATATCACGGTAAAAGTATTGACGGATAGGTAAGGGAAAAGGCACAAGGAGATGGAAATGAATGAGAACTTTGTTTGGGTAGTCTTGATCGTAGCAGTGCTGGTCTATCATATGTATAACCTCAAGCATGGAAAAGACCCGAAGGACGAATTGCTAAAAGCAAAACAACTGCTCGATGAAGGGCTGATAGAACAAAGCGATTATGAGAAGATGAAGAATAAGCTGCTTAAAAAAATCGTTGACGATTTTTAATGGTTGGCAGGAAAGAAAATAAAATAGAAGGAAGTTAATAGAAAAGGTGTCTGACACCTTTAATTTATCCTAAATTAAAATATGGATTATAAAACCAAAAAAATCTGGAAGCACTATGAACGTGGAGACTTCGAAAGTGCATATGAAATATTGTGTGAGACCATTAAAAGTGATCCTGAGGATGGAGGATTGTATGCTTTATTTGGTTGGCTTGAAATGAGGTTAAATAACGATTGTGAAAAAGCCATAGGTTTTATTAAAGAAGCATTAAAACATGAATGCCCGAAAAGCTATTATCATTCTGTTTATGGAGAGTATTTGTTGAGAATGCAACGATATGAACAGGCGATAGTTGAATATGAACGGAGTGTCAAATATGAACCTTCAACTAGATATTATGTAGCCTTGGCAGAAGCATTAACCTCTATTGAGGATAAACGCGCCCTAGATGTTTGGGAGGAGGTTCTCAGGAGAGATCCTAGAAATTGTAAAGCTCTTCTGTATTTTGCACGTATGTCTGCTAAGGATGAAGATTTTCGTAAAGCATTAGATTTTCTCAGGCGGGCTGAAAAGCGGAAATCCAATGATGTCAATGACCTGCTAGAAATAGGATATATTTATCAACAACTTGGTAATTATAACCATGCCCTCAAATATCTTATTAGAGCAAAAGATAATGGCGTGCAAATGGGAGAATATTTTGATGCCTTAATTGCAATATGTTACGCTGAGACAGGCGATATTAAAAATGCACTTAGATTTATAAGTAAAGTTAAAGACACTGAATCTAATTCTAAGAATTATGATTTCATTCAGGAATCCTTAGAGTACTGTAAAAAAAAATTGTTTTATATAGCTGGAATAACAGATGCTGAAAAGATATATGGTGTATTTTCAAGTGCTCTATCCATCTGGCCAAATGATAGTAAAATTCTTGCGTATACGGCAAGCTTTGAAATGGATAAAAAGATCGCAAAATATCAGCCAATGGAACTTGATGTCCCAGTTAGGCTTTTGACATTTGAGAATATCGATAATGAAATACAGAAAAACACCGACACTGTCGATCTCGATGATGATAACGAATAACCCGTAAATAATAACTTGTAAAAAGAGCTTTTTCTTTCGCCCCTCCGGGGCTGAGAGTGTTGGGTGTCAGTTACCGGGGGCTTACGCCGCCCGGCTATGCGTTCTTTCGGCCCTCCGGGCCTATTGGAATTTTTCTTATTAAATAAGTCCTTCGGCAGGCTCAGGATGACAGCGCATGTTGGTTACGTTGAGCAAGTTGTAGCGTAATAATGTAGATTCCCGCCTTCGCGGGAATGACAATACTGATAGGTTATTGTACATTGTAACGGTCAACAGCAACCCCGGCCAAAGACCGGGGTTAAACGATTTTGAGGCCCGCAGGGGCGGGCGTTTTTTATAATGGTGTTTTGCATGCAGAAATTGATCGGGTATATGTTGACTTGGACAACTTACGGGACGTGGTTGCAGGGTGACAAACGGGGTTGGGTCGATAACGGTGAAATCCTTAAAGCTAATAAAAAACTTGAGACAATGAACGTTGAAAGACTTAAAAATGCTCCGGTCCGATTAAAGCATAAAGAAAAAGAAATAGTCGAAAATTACATCTTCGAACAAGGTCAAAAAGGTAATGACAAAATAAGAGCAGTGTCAGTGCAGTCAAATCATATTCATGTTGTGGTCGAGGGCAGCTGCGAAGATATTGGGGCAGTGGTGAGAAAGTATAAAGCAGGGACCATTATGGCGTTACGCAGGGCAGGGTTTGATCATGACAGAAAAATATGGGGCAAGGGATTCGATAAGAGGTATTGCTATGACAACAAAGATCTTGATTCGAGAATCAGATATGTAACGAAACATAATAGTTAAATCTTATTTGATTTAGCCCTCTCAATTTATTGAGAGGGTCGAGTGGCAATTAGATCAGTGTTGCGAATATTATATAATTACTACCCCCTCAATAAATTGAGGGTTTATGAAAAAAAGACCCCCTCAATAAATTGAGGGGGTTAAATGGTATTGAGGCCCGCAGGCGGGCGTTTATTTTGATGTGATTTTTTTGAGGTAATTGACCTGGCTTATTGTTAATTTTTTGTACTGGCCGATGCGCATTCCTTTTATGTTTATGTTTCCGATCATGGTTCGTTTTAGCGACTTAACCTTAAACCCAACTCTGGCCATGATGCGGCGGACCTGGCGGTTCAATCCCTGGCGAATGACGATCTGCAACACCGATTCTGTATGCGATCTTCTAATAACCTTGACAGCCGATTTTTCTGTCTTTCCTTCCGAGAGCCAAACGCCTTTTTTTAGTTTCTCGATCGCGTCGCCGTCGATCCTGCCTTTGAGCTTTACCTCATACGTCTTTGACAGTTCGAATTTCGGATGGGTCAGCCTGTTGGTAAGCTCCGAGTCGTTGGTCAGAACGATGGCTCCTATGGTATCGATGTCGAGCCTGCCTACGCAGAATATCCGCTGGTCGCAGTCGATCAGGTCTATGGCCTTTTTGCGTCCCTGCGGATCGGAATTGGTACAGATGACGCCCTTGGGCTTATTCAGCAGGAAATAAACCTTGTCCGCAAACTTAATCCGTTTGCCGTTTACGGTAATCACATCCTTTTGCGGATCGACAAAGGCCGGGAGCTCGTCTACGATATCGCGATTAACCCGGACGGCTCCGTCTAAGATAAGCTCTTCGCAGTTTCTGCGTGAGTCAATGCCGGCAGCGGCGAGGACCTTCTGTAAACGCTGCTTGCCTTGTGGTTTCGTACTCTTTACGGTTTTTTTAGTTACCGTCTTTTTTCTGGCAGAGCGCTTTGATGTGGGTTTTGTGCTCGTTTTTCGCTTTATTACCTTCTTCTTTGCCATATCTGTAAACCACCTTTATCAACTCGTTCAAACTGTCCTTTAGGAGATGTTTCCCAAATCCTAAGCACTAAATCCGAAATCCTAAACAAGCACTAATAACCGAAATTCAAATGATCAAAACGGTTCTGACTGCGTCAGAATGGGGCTTTAGCATTTTGGACATTGGTGTCTTCAATTTATTTCGTATTTCAATTTTCGTATTTCGTACTTGCTCAACGCAGCCTGTATCTTACAAAACTTCATGCCATCACGCAAGATAAGCCGAAAAATATATTGTCCGAACAAATAATTTTGTGTAGCGTAAAAAGTACTAACACGTCCGGATTAGAAATTCGTGGGAGCGTTGTATGGTAAAATAGGCAAAAAAGCCGGTTTAGGGTGTTTTTTTGTTGACTCAGATGCGATTTCCGGCGATAATGCAAGGCTAAGAATTTTCGGCAGTTATGTAGTTGCCGATTCCTGAAACATTTGAACTTTAAGTTTTTTAAGGGGTTATGATATGCCGGCTGGCAAACCTTCGCAAAGCAACGCCATGATGTACACAATGATAATGTTCGTGGCACTGTTTTTCATTGCAGGAACCTGTGCGGTTCTTTTCTACACAAGCTCCGAGAATTATAAGGCCCAGGCCAACGATCTTACCGGCAAGATATCCAGCCTTGCTTCAGAAAAGGAACAACGCGAGCTTTCAAAGTCGGTCGGAAAACGAAAAGGAAAAGAAACATACTTTTCAATGATGAGCGGGTATATCGATGAGCTTACGTCGGCAGTAACGGGAGAGATGACCGACGAAACGACGCTGTCGGCAAGGGTTAACGACGCGAAAGAACAGATCAACAAAATGATGGAACAACTGGGCCAAGACGCAGGCACCTCTTTCGGTCCGGAAGGGGCGGCCCTGCTGGCGACCATCTCTTCACTAAAATCAGAACTGGATACGGCACGTGCAAAACAACAAAAAAGCGAATCCATGCTGGCAGACCTTCAGGATGACTACGATGTTTCGCTTGAGAGCTTCCGTCTTGAAGAGGATCGGCTGATCGAAGAAAAGAATCACTATCAAAAACAAACTGACGAGGTTCAGGCCGATTACGACGACCTTGCCGAAGAACACCGTAAGAGTGCCGATGACCAGATCAAATCTTATATGGCAAAGCTCGAAGCAGCTCAGGCGACTTTGAAACAAAAGGGCCAGCAGATACAACAACTTCAGGCCGACCTTTCCGATACGGGCGGCTCGCTTAAAGACGCGATCGCCAAGCTTGAAGCGATTAAGCCGCGTCCCGATATCGAAGTGGCAGCATACCGACCCGATGCCGGCGTGGTCTCGGTCGACATGCAAACCGATACCGTATTTCTCGATATCGGATCGAACGATCATGTTTACATAGGGCTGACATTCTCGATCTACGATAAGAACACACCTGTCCCGGAAGACGGTATCGGCAAGGCACAGGTGGAAGTGTTCGGCGTAACCGAAACAGTATCGGCAGCACGGATCGTTCAATCATCCAAGAAGAACCCGATCGTTCCGGACGATATGGCGGTAAACCTTATCTGGGATAAGATGTCCAGCAACTCGTTTGTTGTCGCCGGTCAGTTCGACTTTGACGGTAACGGTAAGATAGACCACGACGGTAGAGAAAAGATCATCGACCTGATCAAACGCTGGGGCGGAAAAGTCACCACCGACTTAAACATCGATACCGACTTCGTTATCTTAGGCTACAAGCCCGAAATGCTGTCAAGGCCAACTATGACGGATCTTGAACGTGACCCGATGCTCGAAGATAAATATGCAAAGTACCAGAAAAAAGACCGATACTACAACAACATACTTTCTCGTGCGGGAACATTCTCAGTGCCGGTATTCAACCAGGACCGATTCCTGTTCCTGATCGGCTATGAAACGCTCGCAAGCAAATCGTCACCTTTCTAGGCGTCGAAGCCGGAAGCGATGCCTATCGATGCGATGTACACCTGACCTGTATATGCGTTTGCGTGGTGGTATGTAAACCCTTTTTTTACGGCTACGAAAGTCACCGTCGCTGTTGCTTTTATGGCTGTGGGCGACGGCTGTCCCGTATCGCAGTTAAGCCCTGACGGGATGTCCACTGCGATGACGTCTTTTCCTAAAGAATTGATCCGTTCGATAAGTTCTATGTATTGATCCGTAAGTTTGCCCTTTAGCCCGGTCCCAAAGACAGCGTCTACGATGATATCGCTTTGCCCTGCCAGATCGCTTATCTGCTCGGCAGTGGCAGCAGTGGCGAGATCAAGGGATGCTTCCTGAATGCCCATCTTACGTGCGATATCAAGATTGATCCTCGCATCTCCTTTTACTTTCCGGCAGTGGCCGCATATCACGATCCGTGCATTTACGCCTGCATTTACAAGATGCCTTGCTATGACGTAGCCGTCGCCGCCGTTGTTACCGGTCCCGCAAAATATACACACATCGGCACCTGCGTGTTCTTTCAGCCTGCCAAGGATCATCTCCGCACAGTTTTTGCCTGCGTTTTCCATAAGTACCACGCCGGGGATGCCGAGAACATCGATCGCATGAGCGTCAAACTGACGAACCTGGTCGC
>JAGLHQ010000192.1 GCA_023143375.1 Planctomycetota bacterium | reverse complement strand
TCGATTCCTCCCACGTCACTTTCATCACCCTGACAGAGAACACGACCGATCTCACGGTGGGGTCCAACATCCTTCCCCTCTGGCTGGATGGAACTGACATATACGACAGTGGAATCGATGGCCCCTACAACCTGACACTGCTTTCATACGATGTCTACGGGAACCAGCTCGAAAAGGCCTACTATGACACGAACTCGTACACATACGATCAGTTCCAGCACGAGATTATCGACAACGATCCGCCAACGATTTCTTCCGTGACGGCAGTTCCGGACCCCCAGGAAGTGAGCGGGGCTGTGAATGTTTCCGCTCTCATTCAAGATCCCTCGGGAATCATGGAAGCGAAGCTCAACGTCACCGACCCTGACTCGGTCTTCGTCGGAAGCTTCGCAATGAACTACGACAACCCGAGCGGGAGGTACTTCTACTCACGTACATACGACAAGGTAGGCACATACGACTTCCTCATATTCGCACGCGACACAGCGGGCAACTGGGCCACGTCCTCAGGACAGTTCACCACGCAGGATACGACGGACCCGACGATCTCCGACGTTCAGGCCTCACCGAATCCGCAGGAGGTCAATGGGAACGTCAAGGTCTCGGCCGTCGTCACGGACAATCACCAGCTGTCTCAGGTCCGGATAGAGATCACGGACCCGGACGGTCTGCCCGTTGGCAACTTCTCAATGAGCTATGACGGTGGTACTGGAAGGTACTACTACGAGAATGCGTATCCGAAGATCGGCTTCTACGATTTCATCATCTGTGCAGAGGACATGTCGGGGAACTGGGCTTGTTCGTGGGGACAGTTCCAGATGAGGGACACAACGGCACCGAGCATTTCCAGCGTAACCGCGATTCCCAATCCGCAGGAGGTCTTCGGCTCTGTGAACGTCTCAGCTGTGGTCTCTGACAACTACCAGCTCGATGGCGTTTGGGTCGAGATCATCGACCCCGATGCTCTGCTCTTTGGCAACTTCTCGATGCCATACGACTCAGGAACTGGGCGCTACTACTATCAGGACTCATACTCCAAGCTCGGGAGCTTCACCTGCACCATC
>JAGLHQ010000191.1 GCA_023143375.1 Planctomycetota bacterium | reverse complement strand
CATGGCAAGGCGCAAGGTTATGATTACCTGGATTTTGGTCTAAGCGACTGGGATCAAGAAGGTCTGGTGCGCTACAAACGCAAATTCGCCAGCGAAGAGAAGACGATTTTCTTTTTACGATACTTGCCTGATGGCGTACCGGCCGAACAAGAGAAACAACTGCGCAGTCTTTTTTCTCAACTGACGGATCTGTTCACTGATGAGACAGTGCCCGATGATGTAACCGAAAAGGCGGGGAACGTCCTTTATCGTTTCTTTTGCTAACAGACAATTATCGAATTTTTTGGGAGAGCTTGTGCGCCATTCTGTGGAACCGATAGCGGATATAATAGACGAACTGCAACCGAATCCAAGCCATCTTGTAGGGCCAATCAACGCTTTTACCGAGTTTGCCGTTCAAGACATCGCGCGTTCTATTCCTGATCGCTTTGAGAAGCAAGTTGCCAAGTATCGGCAACGAGTTGCCATCAAAACCCCGGATATCCAGCTTGATTACCACAGTTTGAATCAAGCGGCCAACCGGCTGGCCAGAGCGATCGTGACCCAACACGGTACCAAGTCGGAGCCGGTGGCCTTGCTTTTAGATAATGGTCCTGGTATGATTACGGCCATTTTGGGCACGTTAAAAGCCGGCAAAATGTTTGTGGCACTTGATCTGACCTTTCCCAAGCGCAGGCTCGCCTATATGCTGTCCGATGCACAGGCAGGGCTGATCGTCACCAGC
This sequence comes from Planctomycetota bacterium, assembly GCA_023143375.1. Taxonomy (GTDB): domain Bacteria; phylum Planctomycetota; class Phycisphaerae; order Sedimentisphaerales; family Anaerohalosphaeraceae; genus JAFGKL01. Next base: position 1,531 of record JAGLHQ010000191.1, on the reverse strand, counting down.
TCTGAACATTTGTCGCTGGCTCGAGAAATTGCGCAAATGGGATGCGAGTTCATCAATGTGGACAAAATGCCATCCGGCCTATCTGCAGAGAATCTCAATCTGCCTATTTTGCCGGGGGTAGGAGCGTATATCGTTTATACGTCAGGATCAACCGGGCAGCCAAAAGGCATTGTGCACAGTCACCGGAACCTGCTTCACAACATAATGAACTATACCAATGCATTCCATATCAGCCCCGATGATCGCCTGACGCTGTTGCATTCATCCAGTTATTCCTCTGCGCTGGTAGATATTTTCTGCGCTTTGCTGAATGGCGCAGCGCTTTTTCCCTGGGACGTGAGACACCAAGGTCTCGTCGGGTTGGCTGACTGGCTGGTTGAGCAAGCCATCACTGTCTTTAATTGGGCGCCGACTCCCTTTCGCTATTTTGTGGAAACAGCGTCCGATGTCGCGTCACGTCTAAGCTTGAGACTGCTTGTCTTGGGGAGCGAACCAGTCACCAAAAGAGATTTTGAACTCTATCGAAAACATTTTCCCGAAAATTGTCTGTTTGTAAACCGATTGGGTACTTCTGAAAGTAACAACTTTTGCCTTTACTTTGCCGACCGGCAAACTGTTCTGGAGGGTCACGTGGTTCTCGCTGGTTATGCTGTGCCAGGCAAAAAGGTTTTGTTGCTGGATAACCAAGGGCAGGAGGTGGGCTTTGATCAGATAGGGCAAATCGCCATCCAGTCATCCTACCTGGCTCTGGGTTATTGGCGAAAACCAGAGTTGACTGAAGCCGTCTTTTTGCCTGACCCAGATGGCGGGAACGAACGGATCTATTTGACGGGTGACCTGGGACGAATGCGCTGCGATGGTTGTCTCGAACACCTGGGACGCAAAGACTTTCAGGTGAAAATCAGGGGGTACAGGATAGAAACGGCCGAGATCGAGACGGCTATTGCGGCCTTGGAGTCGGTTCGAGATGTCGTGGTTGTAGCGCGAGATCGACTGGGTGAACAACGCCTGGTGGCCTATCTTGTTTTGACGGGACATGCTCCGCTTTCTGGCGATAAGCTAAAGCGCTTGCTCGGGGAAACATTGCCCGATTATATGGTGCCGGATACATACGTTACGCTGGACGAGTTGCCTATGACGGCGACCGGAAAAACAGACCGTAAGGCGCTGCCTGATCCAGATTGGAACACTTTTGGAACAAAAAAGCACTATGCCCCTCCCGGAAATTCAACCGAAGCGGCGCTGGCCGAAATCTGGAGCGGTCTGTTTGGCGGCAGGCAGATTGGCATACACGACGATTTTTTTGAGCTGGGGGGATATTCGTTGTTGGCTGCCAGCCTCTTTGCGCAAATTCACGAACGCTTTGGCCAGAGACTGCCTTTGGCCACTCTCCTTAAAGCGCCTACCATTGCCCAACTGACCAAAATCTTGACCGAGGACGATTGGTCGCCTTCCTGGTCGTCGTTGGTGCCCATTCAACCAAACGGCTCCAAGCCGCCACTTTTTTTCGTGCATGCCCATGGTGGCAACG
>JAGLHQ010000190.1 GCA_023143375.1 Planctomycetota bacterium | reverse complement strand
CTTTCAAACGGATATGAATTTGCGCCCCAGGTTCTATTTGGCTTTTGGCCCATAATAAGTTTCAGTCGTCCGCCTTCGATCAAGTCGGTATGAGTAAACCACGGGCCCGATACTCGGATCGACATAATCTACGGTATCGTTTTGGTTGAACAGCCTGCCAGAACGATCATTAGATAGAATTAATAGCATTGTTATTATTAATTGTTTGAAAAAACAGCGTCTACGATTAAAATTGCGTGCATGACTACTTCGCAGCGATTTGTAATTCAGGAACACACCAACCCGGATGACCTTCACTGGGATCTGATGCTTGAGTGCAACGATATTCTTCAAACGTATCGGCTGGGCAAAGCGCCTGAGGAAATTCTGACCTCACCTGCCACTGCCGAAAAAATATTCGACCACCCGATGAGATTTCTGACCTACGAAGGCCCGGTCAATGACGGCAAAGGTAACGTAAAGATCGCGGACCTCGGCACATACCAGAAAACAGAAAGCAGCGACAATAGCATCCATCTTGGTCTTGACGGTAAGATACTGACAGGGGAATTTCTGCTAAGTCATATAAATGAAAACCTGTGGCAGTTTGAAATGCTGAAATAGAATTGTTTAACTAACGGTCTGCCTTTTCAATTGCAGATCATGCAATTTTGCCAGCAGCAATTGTGCAGCTATCGCACCCAGCAATGCAAGCGCCATGTCCTTTTGCGTATCCCATACATCGCCCTGAGTCCCGAGAAAGGCCTCGGCAGCGGTTCCGGAAATGGCTGCTACCGCCCATTCTATCAACTCATAAACGGCGCTTATCGAAAGGCAAACACAGATAACTGTAAAGAAAAGCCACTTGCCTCCTTTTAGCGGAGAGGTTCTTATAAACACCTCCCGTGCAAGTATCGCGGGAACAAAACCCTGGGCAAAGTGGCCCACGCGGTCATAATGATTCCTACTAAGCTCGAAAGCTTCTTTAATCCAGTTAAACAACGGCACCTGCGCATAAGTATAGTGTGCCCCGACGAGCAAAATGATCGCATGTACGCATATCAATATATATGCGAGATCGGTCAAACGAAATCTTTTGTAGGTAACTGCCAAAACGGTCAAACCGATCGGCACGGGCAGCATCTCAAGTATCCACGTAAAAAAATCATTGGGATTAATAACTGACCATACAAACACAGCGAAAAGGATTGCGACAAGAAAGATATGAAACCAATCTACCTTTTCATTCTGCTGCATGAAATGAACTTTCAAAAAGTTTGCATTACGGTTCTTTTCTCATCTCCGGGTAGTCCGGCTCGACATGGACCGTGACGTTGATCGGTCGCGATATCTGGCGATGCATCGACCGCTCGAGGGCCTCTGCGATACCGTGAGCGTCTGCAACGTTAAGGGCGGGGTCGACGAGTATGTGCAGATCGAAAAATATTTCCCTGCCAACGCTTCTGGTCCGCAGCTTGTGCCAGCTCTTTATCCTGGTCTCAGCTGCGATGATCTGTTCTATCTGCTCGATCGTTCTGCTGTCGACAGCCTGCTCTGAAAATTCCTCAAGACATTTACCGAACACCTTTACGCCTACCAGGATGATCATAAGGCCGACTGCTATCGCGGCAACATTATCGCCATGATGGTATCCGAACTTCATCGCAACGAAACCGACAACAACGGCTATCGAGCTTAACGCGTCGGATCGATGGTGCCACGCATTGGCATAGAGAGCGGAACTGTCGGTCTTTATCGCGACTTTGCGTGTGATCCGGTATATAAACTCCTTCGACAGCACCGAAGCGAGTGCAACCCACAAAACTGCCTGCCCCATAACGGGCATTTCGCCTGTGTCAATACTTGCACCTGCTATCCGTAAACTTGCCTGCTGGATCATCAAGGCGCCGACGGCAACGAGAACAACAGCGATGACCGTCGTGGCAAAAGTCTCTATCCTTCCGTGGCCGTACGGGTGTTTGCTGTCCGGCTTCTTCGAGCCGTAATATATCCCCAGCAACACCGCAACGTCGGTCGCCATATCCGAGATGGAATGAATACCGTCAGCAACAAGTGCGACCGAACACGCAAGGGCGCCTACGACTATTTTCATGGCTGCAAGAATGATATTGGTATACAACCCAAGGTATGTTACCGACCTGATCCGAGCGTTATCGGTTTTGATCTTGCTGTCAGACATCGCCTAGAATTTCCTGCTGTATTTTGGTTATAGTTTCAATATATTTCGCCGCTGTCTGCTCGTCGATCATTTCTACGATGACTCTCATGACAGGCTCGGTGTTGCTGGTTCTGATGTGAACCCATCCGTCGTCGAAATCGAATCTGCATCCGTCGGAGGTATTAATTTTTGCATCGGGGTACTGCGACTTCGCTCGTTCGATGATCGCGGCGGCTTCATCTTTATCGGCAGCCGCTTTTGCCTTGTAAACGTAGTACCCGCCGATCTCGCTTACGAGTTCGCTTATGCTCTTGCCCGTTTCTGCCATAAGCTGTAGGACAAGCGCCATACCCACAAGGCTGTCACGAACGGGACCTACGCGAAGATCGATCACCCCGCCGTTGCCTTCGCCGCCTATGACACACTCGTTGGTTATCATAGCCTCTGCGACATTAGCCTCGCCGACGGGTGTTCTGATAACTTCGCAGCCGTGCTCGGCGGCAACATCGTCGATCATCCTTGACGTCGAAAGATTGGCAGCGGCTGAGCCTTTGGTCTTGCTGAAAACATATTTCGCCGCCAGCGCCAGTGTGTATTCTTCGCCTATATAAGTGCCCTTTTCATCGACGATAGCGAGCCTGTCGGCATCCGGGTCCTGTGCAAAACCAACGGCAGCGTGTTCTTCGGCAACCCTTTGGCTAAGCTCGACGAGGTTGTCTTTCGTCGGCTCGGGCGTATGTGCGAATATCCCGGTCATCTCGTTATTCATCGTGATAAGCTCACATCCCAACTCGTTAAGCATTGTCTTGCTGATGCGTCCGCCGGCGCCGTTTACGCTGTCAAGGACGACCTTAAACTGCTTTGGCGCGATCGCCTGCGGATCGATGGTCGCTAAAACCTTTTCAATATGAATGCCGTCGGTCTGATCGTCAGAAGACAACTTTCCGCACGATATCGAATCGACAAGCTCAAAATCCTTGTCGAAATATCTCTGCCGTATCTGCTCGGCTAACTTAGGCGGCGGCGCGATGCCGTTGCTAAGTAAAAGCTTGATGCCGTTGTATTCGATAGGATTGTGCGAAGCGGTGATAACGATACCGCCTGCGCATTTAAGGTGCCTTAGCATGACCCCGACGCACGGCGTAGTAACGATACCGAGATCGACGACGCCTACGCCGACAGAGCTAAGACCCGCTGAAACTGCCTGTGCGATCATGGGCCCGGAAGGACGGGAGTCGCGGCCGACACAAACCGTAAGCCCTTCGGAAGCGTCCGCATTGTCTTTGAGAAATGACCCGAATGCACAACCATACTCGGCAGCGATCACAGCCGTTAAGTTCTCCCCGACGATCCCCCTCATCCCGCTAACACTGATTATTAACTCTTCAGCCATATAATTCTAACGCCCTAAATTTGTTATCCCAGCAAAAACCGGGTATCACTATAAAAAGCCCCAGCCGCAAGGCTGGTTCCACAACTCCGAACTATGAACTACTAACTCCAAACGGGGTGTTTGGGGAACACCTCGTTTGGTATTACATTTTCCTCGATTTTTCAAGCGTGTCTCTTAACTTTTCGACAACGTTGTTAACCTGTTTGTCCTTCAGCTCCAGGATGTCGCGAAGCGCCTCGCCGATATGCGGCAGATACGTCTTTATATAATCGCGTTTCATCATCTCCTGCTTCATTTTCTTTTGACGCCTGACATGTATGCCGAGCTGACGCCCGCACTCCTGAACAGCCAGCTTTATCTCTTTGATGATCTCTGGATAATGCGCGATCGCCTCTTTACTTTCCGAGGTGAACGGCACCCATACGCTTGCGATATGAACCATCAGCATCAATTGTCCCCGCGGCAAGGCGCCCCTGCTCTGGGTAAGCCCGTAGTTTCGCCAGTTCGTATCCAGCACGCTCCTGTGAATCGCGCACGCCGACTGCTGATACAACAGCGGGACACGGTTGGCGATTCGCGAGACACGCATCAGCGGCTCTTTGTCCGGATCGCTATCCTTTTTCTTTTTATCGTCTTTGAAACCGTAAGCCAGTGCCGCTTCGATCAAAAACGGGTTGCCGCGATAGACCGACGGACGTCTCGTACAGCTTGCATAAAAACTCGCGTCGACAACACGCTTCAAACCGCCTATCAGATTTTCTTCGCCGATCGGGCCTATGCAATCGCTCGACGGCGCCATGATCTTAGTTACGTTGACCGCTTTATGAAGCGCCTCTGCATCGGCAAGAGTGATCTTTTTCGGTTTCAACCTGGCCGAAAGCTTAGCGGTCTTTACTATCTTAGCTGCCACATGGGGGCTGACTCGCGAAAACTCTTTTCTCAAAAACTCCGAAACCGTTTTCGAATTACTGTCCCTTGCCATCTTAAACAACATGCCAAGCTCGACACCGTAAGGATGCGGCTTGATCTCAACCGGCATAAACGGAAGCTCTTTGCTCTTGCGCGGATACTCATAAACATTACCGTCAGGTGCGTTGTAAACAATCTTTGAATGCGGGTTCGCCATCGCCGTCTGCGCGATATACTCGTCAACAGACTGCTTGCCCTTTGCGTATCGCCCTTCCAACGCAATAGTCACGCTGGTGCCGGTCGGCAGATGAAAATCGCATTCCTCATCGAGAACAACTTCGGGTTTATTCTTCGACGTGTCAATTTGAACATGATAATGCAGTGCGGGCTCTTTGGGCCTGGTGCGCGATACGATCTGCACCGGCTCACCTGTCGTTATCAAGCCGTACATACCGGCGGCACTGATGCCGATACCCTGCTGGCCGCGGCTCATCTTGAGCGTATGAAACTTGCTGCCGTAAAGGAGCTTGGCGAAAATATTCGGGATCTGTTCCTTTACGATACCAGGGCCGTTATCGGTAACATTAAGCGTAAAACGGTTCTCTTTGTTCTCGACCGGGGCAATAGTGATCGTAAGATCGGGAAGTATATGCGCCTCTTCGCATGCGTCGAAAGAGTTGTCCACCGCTTCCTTGACGGCTGTAAGCAAAGCCTTCCGCGGATTATCGAAACCAAGCAGGTGCCGGTTCTTGGCAAAAAATTCGCTAACGCTGATGTCCCGCTGTTTGGCCGCCATCGATTCTGCGGTAGCGGCTTTGCCCTTACGCGGAGAACGTTTTTTCTTCACTGTCGGCTTTAGCTTTTCAACCTTAACAACGGGCCTTGCCTTAGCTGTAGGTTTTGCTTTAGTTACCGTTTTCTTTGCTGCTGTTTTTACTACAGGCTTCAATCCAGCTTTAGGCTCAGGGGTATCGAACAGGCTCGGCTGTTCGGACTTATTTTTCTTCTTAGCTGCCATAAACCGCTCTCAATAAAATCCTTTTAACTATAGGGTATCGCTGTCACAAAGACAACGCTGCCCTGCTAACCGCCAGTTCCATCTGCGGCACTTAATTTCTTTTTCATTGTTATCAGTCGAGTTTGCAAACATACAGCTCGTTTACAAATTCGAGCTCTGTAAGCTCTTTTGCAGCTTCTTCTTCCGGCTGTTTATCGAGGCTTACCGCCAGGATCGCCTGACCTTCGTCGGCCTTTTGGCCTACGCCCATCGTGCTGATATTGATACCGTGTTTTCCGCAAACCGTACCGACCGAACCGATAACACCGGGCTTATCGGCGTTATAGATAATGATCAGCGTACCTTCCGGAGTAACTTCGATATTGAACCCGTCGATCTCGATGATACGCAGCAGGCTGTCACCGAAGACTGTTCCCTTGATCGTCCGCGTCACCTTATCGGTTACAACCGTCGCCGTAAAGCTCGAAGAAACGTCCTTCGCCTCGACATTCTTTGTCTCGTCAATGCTTATGCCGCGTTCTTTTGCAAGCATGCCTACGTTAACTAAGTTGACCTGCGCGTCAAAATGCTTCTGTAGGAAACCGATAGAAAAGCTTGTCGTAACAAGGTCCACTGCCTTCTCTGCGATAGCTCCGCGATACTGAACCTCGACGCTCTTTACCGGTCCTGTCGCTATCGTGCTCATTATGTTACCAACGCGCTCTGCAAGCTCGGCGTATTTGCAAACGATCGGAGGAACCGACCCCATCGAAGGTGCGTTAAGTGCGTTCATGATCGCCCCGCCGCTTACTGCGTCGCAAAGTATCCGGGCAGCTTCGACTGCGACCTCGATCTGTGCCTCTTCGGTGCTCGCTCCTAAGTGAGGAGTTACAAGGCAATTGGCAACCTTTTGGAAACGCGTATTCTCAGGCGGTTCTTTCGGGAAAACGTCAAGAGCCGCACCTGCTATCGTTGACGCTTCAAGGGCATCGTAAAGATCGTCCTCGTTGATGATTCCGCCGCGTGCACAGTTAACAATACGGGTATTAGGCTTCATCATCTTAAACTGATCGGCGCCGATCATATTCAAAGTTTGTTCGTTACGCGGGACATGCAGGCTGATAAAGTCAGACTCTTTGTATATCTTCTCAAGATCGTCGGTGACACCGATGCCAAGCTCTTCGGCATCTTTAGGGATCGCAAACGGATCGTAACCGATGATCTTCATATCGAAACCGAGAGCCATATTCACAACGGCCATGCCGATCCTTCCAAGACCGATGACGCCGAGAGTTTTGCTCTTTAACTGGTTACCGGTATATTTTTTTCTGTCCCATGCACCCTCTTTAAGGCTGTTGCATGCGGGAACAACATTACGGCTCAGTGCGAGCATAAGCGCCATGGTGTGTTCTGCGGCACTTAACGTATTTCCGCCCGGGGTGTTCATTACAATGATGCCCTTGCGGGTCGCCTCGGGAATATTTATGTTATCTACGCCAACGCCGGCACGTGCGATACCTTTGAGCTTGCCGTGATCGGCGAGAACCTTTTCTGTTACCGTAGTGGCACTGCGAATGATAAGTCCGTCGTATTCGCCGATGATACTCGAAATCTCATCTTCGCTTATACCTATCTTAACGACGGCTTGGAAACCGTCGATAGCATTTATCAGATCGATACCTTCTTGTGCAAGCTTGTCCGTGATCAAAATCTTATACATCTTACTCTCCAAAAAATATTATATAACCCCATAAACCGGTCTCTGACAACCGGTCAAAACACTATTAGTATTATTGCCAGTTTATTAGTTCGTCATGCGATCTAAGTTCGTCGGCAGTTTTGAACAACCGTTTCGAGCAATTGTAAAGGCAACGCGTAATACAATGACTCGTTGTCATGTTAAGCCTCTCTATCGCACGGGCCCGTCCCTGTGTCTCAAGTTCGACTTTGACGGCGACACGTTTTCCATCCCCGTCGGCGGTCCAGAGAATTTCTCTGGACGCAACATCGAAAAGCATACTGCGAGTGACCATAGTCGCGGTAAAATACCCGCGCCGCTTATCGATCATACGAATATTGTAGCTCTCGATAAGAACATACAACACCAGATCGGCACCTGCATCTGAACCGATCTTTACAGGATCCGCCAGAAGGACATCGCCTTCGATATTGCTTAGCGGGTCCGCCTCTTCATACGGCAGGATATATTTTTTACCAATCTTTGCCTTCTTTATTAAGAAATTCTCGACCATCGCAGCCAGCAAAGGCATTACCTTTTTATTAGGGCCGCTGGCAGGTGCCCGGTCAACGACTACAAGTATCTTTTGCCGTTTGGCTTCCTTGCGCAGATCGTACTCGGCGGGTATCTTCTTTTCGTAGTTCGTCGGACTAACAAGAACCGCGACCATGTTATTACAGCCGAACGACGTCAAGGACACAACCAATATTGCAATTAAAAGTATAATCTTCTTCATAAATTACCAAAAAATATCATCGGCTAGTTAATTTTCCCATCCGATATCGCACGTGCGATAGTTACCGCCCACCCTGCTGCGAGTATTATCAGCAAAGAGATCACGAAATATCTGATGGATCTCGGCGACAACGGACGTTGCAGGAAGGCAAAGTTTACACCAAAAAACCCTATAAGTAAAGAAAATGTCGCGATAATAACCAATCCGCAGCAGATTATTGCCCCGGCGGGCTGAATATAGAGCGCTCCTAAGATGTCACCGCTGACAAACGCCATCGCCGAGGTAGTCATGCCGCAGGCAAAACACGGCAGACCATAGCTTCGCTTAAACTCGCAGATTCCAAAAACACGCGACATATCCGTCTGGCCGCAAGAACCTTGATACAACCGCCAGAACAGCCACGAAATGCCCAGAAAAAGGCAAAGTGCGAATACTCGCTGCAAAAGCGATGGCTTACAGGGCTCATCGACAGAATTTGATTGTTGGCAGTGACACATTATTAGGTTAAAATAGAATCATAAGGACCAATTGTCAAGGTAGGGTTTCGTACTTTTGATAGTTATCCATTTTTGTTGAAATCCGGATTGTGCCGGAAACGCGGAAAAAGCAGCGCAAGTTAACGCCATTTGAAAGGACGTACTATGGAAAACAGCGATATTAGAAAGATGCTTGAAGTGGCTGTCGTCGCAGCGAGGCTCGCGGGGCAAAGGGCTGTTGAAGAGATAAAGTATGCCAAGTCGTCTATAAAGAACGGCCGCGAGATCGTCACAAATGCCGACCCGATCTGCCAGGAAATTATCATAAACACCATCAAGGATATTTACCCGGATCACGGATTCATCGCCGAAGAAGGGGCGGATGGGAAAATGCTGCGTCAGCTGCCGCGGTCGGCTGAGCCGATATGGTGGATTATCGACCCGATCGACGGGACCAATAATTTCGCACACGGTATGTTATGCTTTACCGTCAGCATCGCGGCGGTATATCAGGGCACCCCAATCGTCGCAGTGATATTCGATCCGTCAACAGAATCGATGTACACGGCTGCTAAAGAAATGGACGCACAACTGAACACATCGAGAATAAACGTAAGCGGCGAAGATGTCGGCGAGTTTTCAAGCTTCGGCATTGACAGCCATTTCACCGATGACAAACTGCCTGCGTACATAAAGATAATGCAGACAACCCGATTCAGGAACCTGGGGACTACGGCGCTGCACCTTGCATACATCGCAAAAGGATCGATGACAGGGGCGGTCACCAGCGTGGCAAAGCTATGGGACATCGCAGCCGGTGCATTCATTATCGAAACGGCAGGAGGTATCGTAACTGACATGCAGGGGAACAATATCTTCCCGGTCGATGTGGAAGCGTACAACGAAGATAACTATTGTATTCTGGCGGCGAACAAAAAGACCCACAGCGAAGTTTTGAAACTGTTTACCACCCTTTAGGGTGAGAAAATCATGATCCGTTAGCTGGCTAAGCTTAACCGATGCCTGCGAAATCGTACGCCTTTTGTGCATTCGCAAAAGTGCACCAAAAGTATACCGTTTGTATACCGGTTTTAAGTTTGATCGTCGATTTTGGGGCAAAAACGGGGGTTTGCTTTCCCGGGGACGCACTCACTTTTACACGAGCCAGTTTATCGCGTACTATGTGTAAATATGATCTTTATCGTGGATCAGGAACGGGATGCAGTGCGATGAGCCTTGGTCTGTCGGTCGGTGAAAAGACTTTGCTACGGTCGAAGATGGCTATCATACGCTTTTGCGGGCCGTTGACATCGAGGCGGACAAGGATGTAGGCGGTGAACAGATCGCTACGAACCGTCACGAGATTACTGATACGCTGGAAGATAAGATCTCGCTCCTCAAGGTCATCGGTAAAGGTATCAGATATAAAGTCCGGACCTGTAATATCTGAATTAGCGTTGGTATCGGTTCCAAGACTCCGTACATCAGTAACCCGCATGATATCGGCGATGTTTGTGAAAGCGCCATTTGTATCGCGATCATAATATATCGCACGTGCCCTGTCATACCAATTCAATGTTAAAGAATGCTGCATCCATGGAAACTGGGCGATAACAAACCACGGTGCTGTGTTGATGTTTATTCTGCCTGCAACAGCAAGCTCTGTGTACTCACCAAAGTTCGCAAAAATTTCATTGAGTTCAGGATCGGCTGCATCTATGAAACCATCACCATCATTATCTATGCCATCGGTTGCAGGATCAAGGTCGCTTATACCGTTGCCGTCATTATCAATCCCGTCGCCAGCGGGGTTAAAGACTGTAAGATACTTGAAGATATTTGCAAAGTCTGGATTCATCAGGTCGATCCGCCCTGCCGCTAAATTCGGTGCAACAGCCGGAACATCAAGGCCGTTCGTCTGTGTTTTGATCTGGTTGAAGAACTCCGGCATATTGTAATGGGCAGTGATATTACCGCTGCCATCTTTGACAGCCATCATGCCAACAGCCAATACGTTGGTAAACTCGCCTATAGTATTTAGCTTGGCATCTGGAACCTCCAACTGTATCGGAGGATTGCTTATATCGGTTGCTGTGGTTGCATAATCCGGCAATGCTGCAATTGCGCTGCCCCAGATAAGAGTTCCCGACAAGATCGGCATAGTGGCCTTAGGAGTACCTATCGCTAATCTGTAATCGGTTGCACCAAGTGCATTATCCCGCCCGGCAGAAAATATCTCAACGTTGGTAGATGCGGGGCCGTGCGACGGAACTACGCCGGTCGGCACAGTTACCCGATCAAAAACCGCGCCGGTGCTGTTGTTTACGAGTTCTATGACATCATCACCTGCGAAAGTATAATCAGCAGGAGTTACTATGCTGCCAGCACCTGGGAAACCATATTCTAAAGTATTATCATTCGTTACAACAACAGATGTTCTAGCACCGATAGCATTTACAGGAAGCCCGCCAATAATAGTCGTACCATTTTTTTGTAAATCCCAGGTAGACGAAAGGTTTGTTGGGTTATCTGACGGATTATAAACTTCGATAGCATAATTGGTATCTACATCTCCTGCACCGTCATCATACTGTGCTACAGCGATCTTTGTGATATAGAGTTGGTCGGCTGTTGATTCGTGTCCGTAGTATGTTGTCGTGCCGACAGTATGACTTGTTACAACGCTGTCTGCGTCTATATAATCGACGAGGTTGACGGCCATCATATATGCTGCTCTTTCACGTGCCTGAGCAATCCCTGTGAACTGCGGCATTGCCGTTGTTATGTTCGCAGGCAGTCCCAGCCATATCGCTGCGGCGAGTTGTTCTATCGTGTTTGGATCAGAACTATAAACATCGTTAACGCAGACCGGCCGATACGTCCAGTTATCCTGATCGGGATCATTCCAGTTGTTCCATTTATTCCAGGCCTTTTCTAAATCTCCCGGCATTACATTCGGAAATGAGTTGATATCCACCCATGGTGCGATCGTTCGATCTAGGTTCAGGGTGGTACTTAAGAACCTTCGGTTATAATCACCGATGCCAGTGCCACCATGATCTATATCCGGTTTAAGCTTGTCGTACCAGTTAACAATATTTTCGTCCGGATAATATGGCTGTGTTTTCCCGACGCCGTTATCACCGGGTTTAAAAGTTACCGGCCAAGCCAAAGAGCATCGCGTATCGACAGGTGAGCTTAAAAAGAACCTGTTGCGCAGATCGAGTTCGTCGGACAGATCGAACGGGAGGTAATACTGCAAAGGATCAAAAAGAATCGGGTCAGGATTCTGCAACCTGATCGATACACCAGTTTCGTATTTTATATCATTAAGATACGAATACGGGTCAATTGCATCTGCCAACAATGCATTTCCGTAACGCAGGCTTTGTATCTGTGTGAAATCAAAACCATCATCATGATCGCTTTTACTGATAAGACTGGTGACAACACCGCCGATGTAGTTATCATACATTCTTACATGCGATAGCTGCGAGCCATCCCACTTATGACCTACTATCGTCGGATCACGGTATGCGGTGTTAATGTTTATCATGGCGCTGTTATCGATTATTCTAACGGCTGCGTAGAGGTCTTCGCCGTTGCTGCCTGTGACGTGGGGAACGGCGAACCATCTGGAATCTGCAACGCCGTCACCATCGGCATCGGCGCGCCCGCCGGTAGAGACTTCTACATAAGTGCCGTCTAGCAACTTTTCAAAAACAGAAACACTTTCGTCAGGATATAATATTCTGGCAGGGACATCGTAGGCAGATACCTCAAAAACCGGATCGCCGTACTGGCTGTTGTCACTATCGTCATCCGGATCGTAATATGTATCTACAGCAAAACCCAACCTGTAATTGTTGTCATAGAGATCGGTAACATGCGGCCATATATATATATTATTCGCTACGTCGTATATCGGCTCCAGGCTTGCGAGCCACGGGTCGTCTGGGCCGGGATAGTCCCAGTACTCGTTGTTGCTGCCAAATCTATCGCCGTTACCGTCAAGTACTCGGTTTACATTATTGAAAGCATCATAAATAACAATGTCGTCTACGAGCACTTCTTCTATCCTGCTGACAATAATATCGACGCCGGTATCAAGAGCCATGGTGTCGCCCATACTCGATGCGCTCATCTCGCCGATGCGTGAGACCATCATGAACATCACACCTACGACCGACAGCAAGACGGTAAGGACAACTACGAGTATCAGCGCCGAGCCTGTTCGGCTGGTGCGGGCAAACGAACTATTTAATTGTCCTTTTAATGTTCTCATCGTATTAGTCCAGATAAACTATATGGCTAAACACTTTTCCGTCGGGGAAGACGCCCTTGGAATCGTATATCGTAAACGTAAACTTAAACGCCCTGCCCAAACCGGGAATACTGTTAAAATTAGGCTCATTGATAGGACCGAGGTACAATCGCCAATTATATGTTCCATCAGTTTGCCAAGTGCCTATCGATGAAGTCTCACCAAATAAAGCAAACATATCCGGATACCATAAAGCAATGACATTAGTTGAATGAACATTGGCACCTTCCAAACGATAATCTGAATCATCAGTTAAATCTCCATCACCATCGGGATCGATCTCCGGCACCCATCTTTGCGCTGCATCATTCCAGCCCTGAACCGAAAAGCTTCCAACACCCTCAGCTAAAAGCATATGAATTGAGCTTGGATTGGACGTATCCACTGTTAAACCGCCTGGATGAGTTGATGACCCTGAAATATTCTGTATATCGGTTAAAGTCGTAAGAATATCACCTTTGGTAATGTCAGGTATACTTTTCCAAACTGCTAGTGACTGCGTGTAGTACTCTGAATTATTATTGTCTAATTCTGTAAAAGATGCCGGCGTATTGCTGACATCGGGAAAAGCGGGCGGTGACAACGTCGGTTCATAAAGATGCTGACTCCTGGCGAGTATTCTTTCATTACTGTTCAAGCCACTTGCCGCGACACCGTTATTTTTAGCAAGCATATAAGAGACTCTCGCGGTAGTTCCGCGGATATCTCCATTATATTGATGATATGTACTGAAATTACCACCGGCGAAAAATACTATTCGATCAAAATTCATATACTTTCCAAGGCCGACATCATATCTTGCAACCCAAGCAATAAATATTTCACCGTCTCTGTCAATCCCTTTAAAGTCTGTGTCGAGTTGTGATGTTATTGTCTGTAGTTTTTGTGTTATCTCCAGAACGGCCTTGGCTGTTTTCTGTGCCTTTATTGCGGCTCGGAAGATAAAGCCGGACGCTACGAATATGGCTGCGAGCAGCCCCATCGCTACGAGCAGCTCGACAAGCGTAAAACCAGATTGTTTTTTTTGTTTTGTCATAATTAAGATCAGTTAAAAACTATGGGTCCGCCTGAATAAACTCCGACAAGCGGACTTCTGGCCGAACCGGCGGCTGGGGGAACGACCCAAACCGTAACAACCGTGGTACCTGGGGTAAAAGTAACACCAGGACGATTGAAATCCCCGTCAAGCTCTATCCCGTGACGATCCTTATCGATAATCTGAAAATGTTCAATGCCGACACCATCATAAAGACTATCGATAACCGTATCGCCTTTGTTGATGTATCTCCCGGCATCCGGGTCTACCGACGTATCAATCTCCCATATGCGAAGATTGTAATCGACACATATCAGGTCAACGCGAACAGGCATAGGCCAGTAGCCGGGTTTAGGATACGGATAGACATTCGGTGTTAGAACGAGAGATGCATCTGTATAACCATAATCTGCTTCTCCGGCAGGAGGATTGGTGTCCCACTGGGGCACCGGGAAGCTGGCGTTTTTACTGATCTTGCGGGTAACAAGGATCAGCGTCTCAACTTCGTTTGGATTAGCAGTCTCAACACAAAGCGCTGTCCAGCGATAACTCGCCTCTTCTGTGTGGGTTTGATACCTCATCACATCAGCTTGATCGGCAGGAGGATAATACTGCGGATCGCAATAATCCCGCGATGGATACAGCAGATCGTAAAATCCTTCATGGTAATAATTAGTACCATCGTAATAACTTTTTGAATAGAAGATCGAACTCGAGCCAACAACATCCTCGAACAGCATTAGCTCGTTATAATCAGTACCGGCGATGTTAATATCTTTAAATCTTGCGAAGTCCATCGTCAATGGATCGCCGGCGTAGAGTTTGAGCTTTGCTTCGGCTTCCTTTGCTGCGACGACGCCTATGGTTTTTTCGGTAGCAGATGCTGTCAGCTTGATGCCTACGGGGAAGATCATCGCGATGAGCATAAAGCCGATGGCAAGGATACCTGCGGCCATGAGGACCTCGGTAAGGGAAAAAGCTTTTTTTAGCCGTCTGCTCATTGTAACTGTAAATCCTTTCGCTGTTACTAATCCGTTAATACAATCTGCCCCGAATAGGGATTGACATACGCTGGTTTTAAATGTTGTAAATAATCCGTCCACCTGCCGGACGAGCTAACCGATTTCAGGCGGTCCTTGTTATAGATCACAAAACTCTTACGGCTGTCCTCAAAACCGTAGCCCTTTTTCTCGAGGGGATAGACTGAATACGACGAACCGTCGTGATCGTCCTGAATGAACTTGCCTATTCCGGTTTCAATATTATCGATAACATTAAAAACATCGCCATCGGTAAGCGAACCTTTGACTTTTCCTGCCCTGTTTCGGACCCAGACCTGACGAGTCACCAGTTTGCCTGAAGGAGAGAAAACTATCGAAAAAGTCGTCGTGTCATTCAATTTCCTATCACTATCAATATCAGTATCACCTGCAATTTCAATATCATAACGGCTTGGATCACTGAGATCAGGTTCGCCCGAACTATAATAAACCCTGTCTGACCACTTAAGGTCCATCACTCCGAGCGTGGCGGGCAACTTCATTGGCTTACGCCCCTGAACTGCCTTAAAACCATTAGCAGGCATTGGGTCAACATCGTCATCTACTATAAGTGTCATGTACTGGTATCCACGAAGATCGTACTGAAAACGGACACCAATGTATTCCCGTCTTTTCATTGCGAGAGCGCGGGCGTTTTTTAGGGCTGTGCCTATGATCTGGCCGGTGAGGTCGGTGTTTTCAAACGAGCTTATCAGGGCCTTGGCCGCTGGGATCATAATGCCCGCAAGTATAGCCATGATGGCGATTACAACCATCAACTCGGCAAGCGTAAAACCCTTTTTGTTTTGTTTCGTCCTCATTACACTCCGAACTTTGAAAGCGAAATCTAAGCGTGTCCCGAGTTCCCACGGGAAACCCGCTTCGGGCACGCACCGCCCTACTTACTCATGTTAAAATTAAACTTATCGTCCGCGGTTCCATACAAACCGTCCGGACCTGCCGACTGGAGAATAAAACTCTGCCCGTTAAAGGGGCGAGCATTTCCGTTGACAACCGCTATATTCGGATTGCTCGTTTTAGTGTAAAACCATTGCCAGTTGTTATGCATAGGATGAAAGCCATATTCAGGATGATCCAAAGAAAGCATGGGCGTGTTATCATGATATTCAAATATATGATCCGGATCATTAACGGTGGGAGGGAAAGTACTTTTCCAATGATAAAACCCGGCAGTGTTGGCTTTGTAATAAAGTATCGGCATGCCGATCTTTTTACCGGTGCCTAAGTGCTTCGCCGTTCCATAAACATCCGTAAGCACATAGCGATCTCCATCAATGTTCTTCGGACCAATACCGGGATATATATCTTTAAGCTGAACCGCATTGGCCTTTTCAAGATCAAGGTATGGCCCCTTACGCGATCGGAGGTTATCCGTGATTTTCTCAGGCGTATCATATACACCTGAATAATCCGCAGGATAATACAAAGGTGTACCTGAGCCAATTACAAAATCATCCGTCCCGTCAGTAGCAAAGATCGAATCGGGATGCCAGCCGAGAGCGTCAAAACCAACAATCGCCTCGGCAAGTTTCTGCGCACCTGCATAACTAGTGGAGCCAAGACCGAAATAATAGTAATTATTGTTTGAAGGCGGGTAATCGTTATATCCGGAGCCTGCCATAAATGCCTCGAGTGCCATTTCGATACCGGTAAACTGCATCGTCTGCTTGGTATCAAGAGCCATATCACGCACAATGCTAAGCGCCGGTATCAACAGACCTATTAAAATAGCAATGATACCGAGCGAGACCAGAACCTCTACAAGCGTAAATCCGCGTCTATTTGAAAAATGCTTTTTATGCGATTTCATTTTTTATCTCCTGTGTTTTATTAACACCTGCAAAACTATTTACCGAAGTTCGTTACATCGTCGTCGGTTCCGTATATCCCGTCTCTTCCGGCAGAGATCAGCAGAAAGCTCCTTGCATTAACGGGGCGGGCGTACTGTTCGACCTTTTCATTGGTTATATCGTCATAGAAAAGTTCGTCGCCGGTGTTGCTATTATAACCTTTCCTGTAATGATGATTCTTCTCGTCATCCGTCTCCGGACCGGTAACTTGCGGCAGGCCGAACATCGCCTCGTTATCTTCATAGTTATATATAAGATGGCGATAATCGGTTATCGGAGTACCATCGGCATCGTAACCGCGTGACTGCTTCTCATCGGTGTTAGCCTTGAAATAAAGCACCGGCGTACCGACACGGAAACCCTGTTCTACGCCGGTCTCAAGATTTGCTACCTTGATAATTTTCTTATAAAAAATATCCGAGATAACCGGCGACGGATAGTCGTCGCCGCCGGCATATATAGTTCCACCGGTCTCGGTCGAAACCGCAATACCGCTGCCAGGATACCACGGCACGCCTATACCGGCATTAAGACGAAAAGCACCTACATCCTTAAGATCCACATAGGGGCCTTTGCGTCTGGCGGCACTGGCATCTATATCGGTCTGGACGGTACTGTTGTTATCGTTGGCATATATATCCGGGATGAGGGAATCGGTCAGCGCATACCAATTACTCTTATAATCGAATCCTTTCATATCCCGCCCAAAAAGAGCCTCTGCAAGATGATGCGCACCGTTAACAACTCCCGTCGTAGAACCGGCCGGCAGTGCCTTGGACTCCGGATATTTCAGAAAATCCTTATAATAAAGTTCCAGGCCAACTTCCATCGAGTGAAAACGAGACTTCTGCTTAAGGTTGTCGGCAGTGCGTTTGAACGCCCGCATACCTGGAACCAAAATACCGAGAAGCAGCACGATTATACTGATAACGACCAAAAGCTCGATAAGCGTAAAACCGTTAGCCTGACGCTGTTTTTGTTTTTTCTCTGACATTTCCAAATCCTTTAACATTTAGAGATCGTCACTGGATATATTATCGCCGGCGGTACTAAAATTACCATCCTGGCCGGCTGAGAGTATCACCGGAAAACTCTCACCATCGGCATACGCATAACGAAACGCATTGCCCCAGGTATCGACGATACGTATAAGCGGAATCGTTTTGGTATCTCCACCAACAGGCCACTCGGCTGTAAGGGCGCCGCCGTTGCTGTCTTTGCTCGTTATGAACTTACCGCTTATCGCCGAAAGTATCTGCGAACTGTTATAGCTCCTGTTCAAAAAATAGACCATCGCCTCAATCGAAGCATACTCATCATCGTTTGTCGCAGTTATCGTAACTTCATTAGCTGCAAGCCCCAAGTCAGTCTCAATAGACGATTGAAGATCGACAGTAACAAAATTAACATCCGCCTCGAAAGGAAACTTTCCATTATCGTCGTGATACTGTTCCAGTGCTGTTACGATTACGGTTATCGTACTTTCGGTCAGTCCTTCGCTGGCGCGGTCCCTTACATACTTGGCGACCTTAAGCAGCGCACCTGCGAGAATAACGAGGATCGCCAGAACCGTCAGCAGCTCAACAATAGTAAAACCTTTATTTCGTCCAATACGCTTCATATTCTTAATTTCAGTTAAGCCATCTTTCCGCCAGAGACAACAGGTCATCGATGTCAACATTACCGCTGGCATTAAGATCACACGCCTCATTAAAGCCGCCGTCACCGGCCTGCAAAAGCCACGTCTGCTCGAATATCGCAAAGTCGAGATAGTTAACTGCTCCGGCATCGTCAAAATTCGCACTCTTTACATACGTCAGCCACTCGGCAGCGAACATCGCAAAGTCAACATTATCGATGCCGCCCGATCCGTCAAGATCGTATTTAGCATCGTAATCGTCATCACCTTCGGCGCTAAGCCACACAGCCGCCAACAACGCAAGATCAAGCTCATCGATCTTGCCGTCACCGTTAAAGTCGCGAGTTTTATACGGCTCGACAACTGGAACAAACTCATCGGCCCCGATATC
>JAGLHQ010000019.1 GCA_023143375.1 Planctomycetota bacterium | reverse complement strand
GAGGCAGTGCAAGATCTTGTAAACTTGCTCGAACCTCTTTTGTAAAGTCATCTTCAATACCAAGTATCTCAGCGGCCTCAAGTGTATTTGTGAAAACCTCCCAGACGATCTGCTGGCTCATCGACGCACCCATATCGAGGGTAGCTTCCTGTCCATCGGCGCTGCGGTAACCATTTTCAGGTGAGTTGCACGGGCCTGCAACGAGTTTGCCTGTTTGCGGGTTTTTCACAAGGTAATCGATATAGAAGAGCGCGCTTTCTTTCAGCATCGGCCAGGCTCGTTTTTTTAAAAACTTTTTGTCCTGTGTAAAGAGATAACGCTCCATGAAATGCTGGACGCACCATCCGCTTCCCATCGGCCACATACCCCAACGAGTTTTTCCGAACGGCATAGACCAAAGCCAGACATCGCTTACATGATGTATGACAAGCCCTCTGGCATGATAAACATTTTTTGCGGTTTGGCGGCTGTTGTACATGACCCTTTCGATATAATCGAAGTAGGGTGCGTGCAACTCAGAGAGATTGCAGACTTCTGCGGGCCAGTAGTTCATCTGCAGGTTGATATTCGTGTGGTAGTCGGCGTTCCACGGTGCACGCGTATAGTCGTTCCATATTCCCTGCAAGTTCGCCGGCAGTGTGCCCGGTTGCGAAGAGGATATGAGGAGGTAGCGGCCGTAGTTAAAATACAAAGTTGCCAAAGCAGGGTCATCTTTGCCGTTTTTGACGGCTTTTAGGCGTTGATCTGTGGGCAGTGAGGATATTTCCGTGGTTCCAAGATCCATCTGAACGCGTCCAAACAATCGGTAATGTTCGGCGGCGTGTCTGTTACGCAGATTCGAGTAGGATTTTCGTATTGCCTGTGCGATTTGTTTTTTGCAGAGTTTTGGCGCATGCTTTTTGGGCATGGGCTTGAAGGGGTTGGCTTTGTTGTAATCTGTAGCTGCGGCAAGATAGAACGTAACAGAATCGGCATCACGAACGTCTAAGCTTTTGTTTATAATTTCAACTTTTCCGCCTTCTGCTTTGGCCTTGCAGATCGCCGAATATATAACTCCCTTGTGCTTTTTGTTCTGCGTGACCTGTCCATACATTTCAAGCATATCTTTGCCTATGGCGCGCACATCAAAATCTGCAGGTCGGGACATGGCAGCTTTTACAGATATTTTTTTTGGTTGATCGGCAGTAATCCGAACAACCAGTACCTGGTCTACAGGAGACGAGAAGACTTCGCGTTTATAGTGAACTCCGTTAGCTTCGAAAGTTGTCGTTGCGACGGCGGTGTTTAGGTTTAGCTGTCGCCGATAGTTTGAGATATCTCCTTCGATGTCAAAGGTCAGGTTTAGATCGCCTAATGTTTGATGACTTCTTGGGGAGATGCGCGGGGGCAAAGAAGCCTGTGCGGTGTGTTCAGCTTTTTGGTAGCGGCCTTCGAAGATAAGTTTACGGGTTTCTTCTATGGCTTCGTACATCCCTTCCCTGGCTTTGGGATACGGCGGTCCTGCCCATACAGAATCTTCGTTAAGCTGTATGCGTTCTTTCTCAACACTGCCAAAGACCATTGCACCTAATCTGCCGTTACCGACAGGAAGCGCCTCTACCCATTTAGATGCAGGTTTATCATACCACAACAACTGACTGTTAAGGTTTTCCCTGTTCCGGACCTTGTCGGATGCCTGTTCCACAGGCTGCTCTACACAGGAAGCACTATTTAATAAAAATACAACAGCAACAATTCTTATTAAGAAAAGTTTAGTTTTCATAAACACCTTTGCAAGCTTGCCGGATTTTTCTATGTATTTCTTATACCAGTTCGCATTAAAAATTGCGCGTCAGTGAATACAGTTTGTCATCCCAAACTTGATTTGGGATCCATTTCTACGCCGTAACAATGAATCCCTGCTTTCGCTGGGATGACAATTGTGATTCGGTAAAGCGCATTTTTTTATTAGGATTGGTATTATAAGTACCGGCATCTTAAATTTCTTTGAATTTTTTGCGATTACTTTTTTCTTCTGCTTAGAGCTTGAGTTTGTTTGTCCTTTAGTACTGTACGGAGCTTTTTGATCTGGGCGGTGTACTTTGGATTCGCGGCGAGATTTTTTCGTTCGTGCGGATCGCCGGTCAGGTCGTACAGTTCTTCTCCGTCGGGCCATTTACCATATCGCCATTTCTGATTACGTATCGCATAGCCCAGTTTATCTCCACGGGTCACGACGCTGTAGGCGTATTCTTTTGCACCTTTTCGTGAAGGATCGCGAAGGAGGGGGACGAGTGATGTTCCCTGCAAGTGGGCAGGGGCCTTTAGCCCGGCAAGTTCCGAAAGGGTCGGATAGACATCGAGAAGCTCTACCATCGCCTCGGAACGGCTGTTGGCTTTTGTCATGGACGGAACCCGAACGATGAACGGTACCTTTGCCCCGATATCAAAGAGGGTGACTTTTCCCCAGAGGAAATGATCGCCCAGATGATAACCATGATCCGAAGTTAAAACAATAATAGTATCGTCCCAAAGCCCCTGCTCTTTTAACTGGTCAAAGACTACGGCAAACTGAGCGTCAATGAATGAAACGCACGCATGGTATGCCTGCATATACTCGCGTCGCAGCGGCTCGTTCTCTTTTCCAAGCTCAAAGCCAAACCCTTTATATCGCTTAACCATAGCTGTTTTCGGGAGCGTGTCCCATAAGTTAGGGCGATCTCGATAGAATTTGATCTTGTCTTTGGGATACATGTCGAAGTACTTCTGGGGTGCCAGGAACGGCACATGAGGTTTCTGGATTCCCAATGCAATAAAGAACGGTTTGTCTCCGTAGCTTTTGTCCTTGAGCCACTTTGTGACCTGGAGAACATTCTTGCCGTCTTTGTGTTGGGCGTCAGTTAGACCGGATGGGCCGTGGCCTGGTTTAGCCTGCCCGTATAACGTGCCACGAGTTTTTTTCAAAATGGCTTTCCATTTTTTTCTGTTCTTGCG
>JAGLHQ010000189.1 GCA_023143375.1 Planctomycetota bacterium | reverse complement strand
CCGCCGTGGATGATCTCGACGCCCTTTCTGGTGTCCCTTAAATGGTCGTACAGCTTCTCTGCGTTGCTGCGTGAGTTGCAAAAGATGATGCACTGTTTTGGTTTTGCTTTTTCCAGGAACTTTTCCAGTGCCTCTGTGCGATGCCTCGGGTGCGCCTCCAAAAAGTGATGCCTTAGGCTTTGCGGCGTCTTCTGCTTGCCGGTCATGTATAACGTAAGCGGATCTTTCAAAAACTTCCTTGCCAGCATCTCTATCGCCTTGGGCATCGTCGCCGAGAACAGCAATGTCTGGTGGTCGTGTATGAGGCACGAAAGGATCAACTCTACATCGCCGATGAAACCCATGTTGAGCATTTCGTCGGCTTCGTCGAGTACGAAAGTTCTTACCTCCGAAAGGCTAAGCGGCGTGTTATACAACAGGTCGATGAGTCTGCCAGGGGTTGCTACGAGGATGTCCACGCCGTGGTCGAGCTTGGCGAGCTGTGTCTGCATTGAGAAGCCGCCGTAAACAGCGAACGGTGCGACATCGCTTTTTTTTGCGATCTTTGATATTTCGCTTACGTACTGCAGGGCCAACTCGCGGGTCGGAACGAGAACCAGCGACTGGACGGCTTTTAACGATGTATCGACCATCTGGACCAGCGGGATGGCGCAGGCAGCGGTCTTGCCGGAACCGGTTTCTGCTCGGGCGATAAGATCCCTGCCGGACAGGACGTGCGGGAAAGTCTTTTCCTGAACGGGGGTAAGATCGATGTACTCCATGTCCTTAAGTGCGGCCAGTATCCCAGGCTTAAGGTCGAGTTCGGTAAATTTCATTTGTAACCTTAATTAGCGTAAAAAAGCATCGCGCAAGCGATAGCATTATAACAACCGATCGATTATAGATGGTTTAACGCTATAAGCAACTGAATTCCGGAAGTGAAACTAATATCTTTTAATCAGATCTTTCCAGTCGCTTGATGTGCTCTCCTGTGAATCGCTTTTCGGCTTTTCTTTTTCTGCGGGCTTTTCGGTTTCCGAGCCAATTCCGAGTGTCTTATTAATTTGTGTAAGCAGTACCTCAAACTCTATCGGCTTTACGAGGTATCCTGCTACGCCGGCGTCAATGGCCTGCTGCTTTGCCTGCTGTTTGTCCTGGCCGGTGATGATTATGATCGGTATCAGCTTGGTTGTGTTTAGCTTGCTTAAGCGTTCCATTACTACGAAACCGTCTCCGCCCGGCAGCCCTATGTCGAGAAGTATGAGGTTTGGCCTTTCCTGCTGTGCGGTCGATACTGCCTGGACGGCGTCTTCTGCGTAGGCAACTTCAAAGCCTTCCTGGCTAAGCTGCACGTTGAGTATCTTGACAAGTTCCATGTTGTCTTCGACTATCAGTATCTTTATGTTTTTGCCCATTTTAACTCCATGTGCGAGGTTGCCTAAAACTATAATTATTACCATCCCGTTAAGTGTTTTCGGCATTTATCAGAAGAGGCTTAAACCAAAAGACCTAAAATAGCATGTTGCTCAAATAGATTACGCCAAAACGTCTTGCCTTTTTGCCCCATTTGACGCTGAAAAGCATCTCAAAAGACTTCATTATGGCAGAAAATAATCTTGCTTTATCGGACTATTACGCATTAGACATTTAGTATTACGTGAAAAACTTTGACGTCCATGTTTTGCCGTATTGGTAATCCTAGACACCTAGAGGGGGTTTGCCGGGAGAAACCCCTACAAACGCAGAAATTTTTCCCTACTCCTAGAAAAAAGTAGTTATCTGCGTCATACAAAGATTCGAAAAGCATATATCGCGGTTTTCGCGTGAGAAAGTCGTTGTTAAAATGCCCTGTCAGGCCTTGCGACAAAAGCTGCGAAATGTGAATTAGATGTAATGTTAATGCAAATTCTTGTAAGGAGCATTTAATGGATGCAAATACAGAAAGTCCGCAAATAGAGGCAGCCAACACCGCTGTTCAAAACGCGACGCTTCAGAAAGAAGGTAAGTACCTTACCTTTGCCCTTGCAAACGAAGAGTACGGGCTGGAGATCCTGAAGGTCCGCGAGATCATCGGGTATATGGAGATCACCAACGTCCCTCAGACGCCGATGTTTGTAAAAGGAGTTATCAATCTTCGCGGCCAGGTTATCCCGGTCGTCGATCTTCGTTTGAAGTTCGGGATGGAAGAAGCAGAGATCACCGAGCAGAGTTGTATCATCGTCGTCGAGATCACCCAAGGCGGCAGAGCATTCCAGACCGGCATCGTTGTCGATCATGTTCAGGAAGTTCTGGATATCAAACAAGAGCAGATCGAGGACGCACCTCAGTTCGGCTCGTCTGTCGATACCGATTTCATCAGCGGCATGGGCAAGATCGGCGATGACGTCAAGATACTGCTGGACATCGATAAGGTATTGGGCGGGGAAGACCTTTCAGGATTGGGAAGCATGTAAAATAAAAGTGAAATATAAATTGGAAACTAAGTTAAGGAATCAAAAATGTGGAAAAACATGACAGTAGGTAAAAAACTGGCATTTGGCTTTGGAGCAGTAGTCATTGTACTGTGCGTTATAGTCGTAATGTCATTTACAGGTGTTGGAGGTATCGTAACCAATGCCGAAGAGGTTATTTACGGTAATGAGCTTGACGGTAATATGGCACAGAAGGAAGTCGATCACCTCAACTGGGTGAACCAGGTAAACGCCCTGCTAACCAATGCAAATGTGACAAAGCTGGAAGTCGAGACTGACGACCACAAGTGCAGTTTCGGTCAGTGGCTCTACAGCGATGCCCGCAAGGCAGCCGAAGCCGAGATACCGGCACTTGCCTCGATCCTCAAAGAGATCGAAGAACCTCACTTGCTTTTGCATCAAAGTGCTATCGGTATCGACGAGGTCTTTAGGCAAGCAGATGCATCTGTTCCGGGTACTCTCTCGGCCAGGGAAGTGGACCATTTGAACTGGGCTACGGCCATCCGTGTCTGCTTTCTTACAAACTGCGATGCGGTAAAGGTCACTACCGATCCGACAAAATGTGCACTCGGCCAATGGATGGATAGCGAAGAAGGTAAAACAGTGTATGAAAACAGCAGTAACGAGTTTAAGCATGCCTGGGATAAAATGGCCCAAAGCCACGCAAAACTGCACCAAAGCGTTGTAGGTATTCAAAAAGAATATGTCCAGCGGCATACGGGTCTCAGGAACCTGCTAAAGGACAGGCTGATCGACCATAAGAACTGGGCCGAAGAGGTCTCCAAGGCCATTATCGAGGGCAAATCCGATATTGGTGTCGAGGCCGACCCGACCAAATGTGCATACGGCGAGTTCATCGATTCGCAGGCGTGTGCGGACTATACTAAAGGATTCCCTGCCCTTCGCGATGCGATCCATGCAAGTAGGGAACCTCACAAGCATCTGCACGAATCAGCGGTCAACATCTCCGAAGCTTTAGCCAGGGGTACTGAAGGCAAGGCCAAAGCAGAACGGATATTCAGGGAAACAACACTGGTAGCCCTGGGTACGGTCGGAGAATACTTCGACAAAGCTATCGAAGCGGAAAGCAGGATATGCGATGCCCAGGATGGGGCCAGGAAGATATTCGATGAAGTAACCATGCCTCTTTTGAATGAAACGCTTGAGCATATGCATGCGATGAATACCGCTGCCCAGAATGATCTTGATGGTATGAATAGGGCCAATACAATTTATTCCGAACACACTGTGCCCAATCTGCACAAGGTCCAGTCTTCGTTGAATAAGGCAAGAGATACGGTCAGTGAAAACATCATGACCCAGGAAGCGATGCTCAATGCCGCAGCAAACACCAAGCGTAATGTAGGTATAATCGGTGCTATCGGCGTTATGGCAGGTATTGTGCTTGCCTTTACGATCGCCCGCGGACTTGTCGCAGCTTTAACGAAGATCATCAATGCCCTGTCAGATGGTTCCGAGCAAGTTGCCTCCGCATCCGGCCAGGTTTCATCGGCATCGCAGTCATTGGCTGAGGGTGCTACCGAGCAGGCAGCGGGTCTTGAAGAGACATCGTCAAGCTTAGAAGAGATGGCGTCGATGACCAAGCAGAATGCTGACAGCGCTCAGCAGGCTAATACATTGTCTAGTGATGCGAAAAAAGCTGCCGACAGCGGTAACGAAGCGATGACCAGAATGAACAATGCTATTCAGGATATTCA
>JAGLHQ010000188.1 GCA_023143375.1 Planctomycetota bacterium | reverse complement strand
ATCAAGGTCATCGACGAGATCGCTTTCCAGACCAACTTGTTAGCTCTTAACGCTGCCGTCGAAGCAGCTCGTGCGGGGGAAGCGGGTAAGGGTTTCGCGGTCGTCGCCGAGGAGGTTCGTAACCTCGCTATGCGTTCGGCAGAAGCTGCCAAGAACACATCCGAGCTGATCGAAGATTCTGTAAAGAACTCCAAGAACGGCGTGGACATCGCAGAAGAGGTCGGCAAAACTCTTGGTGAGATAGTAGAAGGTATAGGCAAGACCAGTGACTTAGTCGGTGAGATTGCTGCCGCTTCCGGAGAGCAGTCTCAGGGAATAGAGCAGATCAACACTGCGATCAGCCAGATGGATAAGGTTACCCAGGGCAACGCTGCCAACGCAGAAGAAAGTGCCAGTGCATCAGAAGAGCTTAGTGCCCAGGCCGAAACCATGAATTCTATCGTTGCAGAACTTGCTGCTTTAGTTGGCGGAAGTGCCACTAACAGCCAGACAAGATCGAAAGCAACAAGCTCCAAAGGCTTGTCGCATTCGGATAATGCCTTTCATCAGATAGCTAGCGGAAAAGCCGACAGCAAGCCTGCAAAGGCACCTGCCGTAGCCAAGACCGAGAATGCTATCCCCCTGGATGACAAAGAGTTTGAAGATTTTAACAGTTAATAAATAACTTTGCTCCATACAGAGGTCCCGGGCGGGTTAGTCCTGTCCGGGATTTTTTTATGCGCAACTCAATACCGGGGGTATTATTTTAGAGTACTTTAATTTTTCGTGCTCTAGCTCGGGGTTGATAGTTCGGGATTTCGCTGCGCTCTATCGGGGAGCCATTAAAACACGTCCAAGCAGAGATTGTCCGTGGCACGCGATATGCTTCTATACTTCGCCTTACGGGTAGGATGACACCGTTTCAGGCATTTAGTCAAAGACCTCTTGCAAAACAGGTGTAAAACTATATCATGTCTGCATGGAAAAATTCATTGGGAAGATAATAACCGGCGACTGTATCGATCTGCTTGACGGTGTTAAGCCGTTTGCGGACCTTGTTTTTGCCGATCCGCCGTTCAATATCGGATACAAATACGATAAGTATAAGGACACTGTCAAGAGCGAGCAGTATCTCGCGTGGACCCGTGACTGGATGCGTTCGTGCAGTAATATCCTGCGACCTAAGGGGTCGTTCTATATCGCTATCGGTGACGATCACGCGGCGGACGTTCGTAACATCGGCAAAGAACTCGGTTTGCACATGCGCAACTGGATCATCTGGCACTACACGTTCGGTCAGCAGACGAAACAGAAATTCGCACGTGCGCATACGCACATCTTCTATTTCATCAAAGACAAGAACGAGTATACGTTTAACGATCATGCGGTTCGTGTTCCGTCGGACAGACAGCTTACGTATAATGACAAACGAGCCAACCCTAAGGGGAAGATGCCGGACGATGTCTGGAACGAGTATTCGCGTGTTTGCGGTACGTTTAAGGAACGTGAAAAGTGGCATCCGTGCCAGATGCCTGAAACGCTGCTGGCACGGATCATCTCGGTAAGCAGCAACCCCGGCGATGTTGTGTTCGATCCTTTTAACGGTTCGGGGACGACGACGGCGACGGCGCAAACGCTTGGCAGGAAGTATTGCGGGATGGATATATCCAAGAACTATGTTACGAACGCAATAAAGCGGCTCGAAAAGCTTAAAAGTTATAAACCGAAAAATCAAACGGGGCTTGACCAAAGAGAAGTGCTGGAGCTTAAGCGTCTGTATTTCGATGTTGGGATCAGGGTTAAAGAACTGTTCGAGAGCAAAAAGTTTAGCGGGATATTCGTAAATCAGTTTGCGATGAGAATGAACAACGAAAAGAGCTACGACGAAACAACGATCCAAAAAGCCTTGAGGGGAATTGTGACTTGGCCGGAAAGAGGCAGATAGTTAGCACATGTGCTAAAGCGCACCCTACGGCAAAACACAGGGTTTCGCTACACGTGGGTTCCTGCTTTCGCAGGAATGACAACACGGAATACAAGTTGTAATTGCAAATGGAATGACAGAGTGGGAAATTTAAAAACAAATTGTAAGTTTGGTGCGGGGTTTGTTGTTAGCGCTGTGCTGCTGACATTGATCCAGGTTCCGTGGGGGATCGGTTGTTTGGCGTGGGTTGCGCTGGTACCGTTTATTCTGTCATGTGAGACAGAGACTAAGACGTGGCGTTTGGTGTTGGTTTCGTACGTTGTTAGCGCGGTTTACTGGCTTGGCAATCTTTACTGGATCGGGTATGTGACGGTGCCGGGGTATGTTCTGTTTTGTCTTTATCTTGGCTTGTACTGGCCTATACTTGCTGTTCTATTGCGATACTTTCGGCGGAAATGGCCGCGGCTGCCGCTTTGTGTGGTGGTGCCTTTTTTGTTCCTTGGTGCGGAGTCGTGGCAGGGGATCCTTATAACGGGTTTTAGCTGGCGGCTGTTGGGGCATAGTCAATATGAAAATCTTCGCTTGATACAGATCGCCGATATTTTCGGGGCCGCGGGCGTATCACTTATTGTCGCGATGGTAAATGGTTTTGTCGCAGAGTCGATCATCGCATACCGCAGGGGCAAACTTAAAACGATCTCGAATCTTGCCAAAGTCGTCACGGTTGCAGGGATACTTGCGGGTGTTATTGTTTACGGCGATTGGCGTCTCGGACAGAGCGACGAGTTTATTAGCGACGGGCCGCTCGTCGGGGCCATTCAGCCGAACATTCCTTCAAACATAAAGGAGCTGGCTGACGCGGGCAGGCCTATACTGGACGGATTGCTTCCGCTTAGCACGGGGTGCTTCGATGCGGGTGCGAAGCTGGTTGGTTGGCCGGAGACGATCGTGCTTACGACTTTGAACAGCGATTTTGTAGAGCTATGCGACGAAGACAGCGAGCCGCAAGTGTTTAACAGGATCGTCTCTGAGCACTGCAAGGATAACGGCTATGTGCTACTTGGTGCGCACCGTACGGAAGGGAAATTTATCGACGAAGCTTATGAAATAACGGACAGGTACAACAGCGCGTTTTTATATCGCCCGGACGGCAGGCAAGACGAAAAGATATACAACAAGATGCACCTTGTTCCGTTCGGCGAGTTCATACCGGGGATGAATAACCCTCTTGTATATAAACTGCTGCTGAAGCTTAGCCCATACGATTATCTCTACAACCTGACTAAGGGTACCGAGTACACCAGCTTCGAGGTCGAGGCCGATGGAAAGAAATATAACTTCGGTGTGCTGATATGCTACGAGGATACCGATGCAGAGGTTGCGCGGAAGATGACTGTCGATGAAAACGGTGCGAAAAAAGCGGACTGGCTGGTTAATATAAGCAACGACGGCTGGTACGTCGGATATAAAAACGGTAAGGTGATCACCAGCGGGGAACTTGGCCAGAGGACGGTTATAACAATATTCCGTGCCGTTGAGAGCCGGGTCAGCATAATACGGAGCGTCAACACGGGTGTAAGCTGTTTGATAGATTCGACGGGGAGATTGCGGGATGGATTTATACAGGGGACGCTGCCGGAAAAAGCTCTGGACCGCGAAGGTGTGGAAGGCTGGTTCGTCGATAGGGTGGGCATCGATTCACGGGTGAGCTTTTTCAGCAGGAACGGAAAACTGCTGGACCTTTACGGTGCGCTCGGCTTTTGTCTGGCGATAATCGCAGTATTGGCCGATAAGTTTATAAGCGTTAAACATGGAGGTAAAACAAAAGATGCTATTGAAGATTAAACTATTATCGATAGTTGTGGTTTTATGCTTGCTGGCATTGTGCGTTGGGTGTCAGGAGCAAGGGCAGACGGTTTCCAACAGCGGCTATATTATCCAGCCGGAAAGAAGCAACGTTGCAAAGCTTCGCAGTAAGGCGATCGGTATCATAAAGGACGGACTCGGTGATGATAACAACCTGCTGCGTACGCAGGCTATCGAGATCGTCTCGACGACACAGCAAACGGGGCTGATGCCGTATGTGACGGAGCTTCTGCGTTCAAGCTCGGTTCCGGTACGATTTTCAGCGGCTATGGCAATCGGCGAAACTCGATATTCCGGTGGCGAATTCGCGGTGAAACGGTTGTTAAAGGATCCGGACGAAAACGTGCGCATAGCTTCTGCGTATGCACTGACTAAGCTTGGCAGGAGCGGGCTAAGCGATAATATCCGAAATGCACTGAAAAGCAGCAACCAAACGGTGCGAGCAAATGCGGCACTTCTTATCGGAAAGCTTGGCGATAATCGCGATGTCGATCTGCTGTACTCATTGATCAGGAGCGGCAATTCTACAAACAATGTAAAGCTTCAGGCCGTCGAATCGATCTCGATGCTTGGCGATAAGAACATATACCGCTCGAAACTGTGGCCATTGCTTATCAGCAAGTATGCCGACGATCGGATTCTGGGAATAAAGTCAATGGGCCATCTGCGGAGCAGAAGAGCGAAGGACGCTATCAGCACGATGCTTCAGGACGATGTTCCGGAAGTTCGTCTGGCAGCGGCTGGGGAGCTTGGGAGATTCGGTGACAAAAGCGGTGCATACGAGGTGAATATGTATCTGAAAAAGAATACATCAGCTACCACTGATCAGGGTAAAATCTTTGCCGCAATGGCGATCGGACAGATCAAGGATGTTGCCCTTTCACGGTTTTTGCCCGGTCTTATCGCGGACAAATCCAAAAATATCCGTCTGACGGCTGCAATGAGCGTACTCCTTATCGCTAAATAACTCAAACTGACCGACGGTCTGTTTTATTACGTGTCCTCAGGATTGCGCTACGCTAACCCCGGGCCGGTACATTTAACTCTTTCAGGGTTGCGAGTGTATTCCGGGCTTGCGGGGCCGGAATACGATGTAAGATGGTGTGAAATGCGAATATACCCTTGACGTAAGAGCGGCAAAAAGGGGGCAATACAACGTAACATATTGCTAGATATAGACTTAAGCAAGTTGGGTGCAAAAAAGAACAAAATTCGCTCGTAAGCGTATTGCATAAGGTGGGATACGTGGAGTGTCTGTCTGCATTTTTTCAATATAATGCAGCGTGTATGCCGATAGCTTAGAGGAGAGTTTTAGGCGCAAGCTTTTGTGGGATAATATTTTAGTATCTTAGAATTGTCTTGACCTGTTATGGTGTTTCTCGTAAAATTCGTGAAAATTTATCGCAGTTCCGGCAGTGCAGAATTTTAAGCGTTTTCTTGTGTTTGTTTGCATTGTTTTCTGGCTGTGTCTGATTCAATTTTAGATAGTAAAGGAGTTAATCTTGAGTACCCTTACTAAGGTTCTGATAGTGCTGTTGACGCTGTTTTCACTATTCGCATGTGGAGCCGTTCTTATACACGTGGGCAGCGCCAATAACTACAGGGCCGTTGCAGATGAAAAAGAGGCAATCGTTGAATCTTTGAAAGCCGAGCTTTCAAAAAAGACCCGTCAGTACAACGAGTCGGCATCTCTTAAAAAAGAGCTTGAGAAGAAACTCAACGACCGCATCAGTCAGCTTGAGGACCAAAAGAACAAACTGTCGGTTGACCTTAGAAAGTCGGAGCGAAAGATGCTCGAATATCAGGGCAGAGCAAACAGTTGGGCCGGCGTGCTGGCAAGCTTCGAACAGACGATCGGAAACCTGGAACAATCATTAAATCTGACACAGACTCAGCTTGATAAGACACGTTCGGATAGCATACAGGATCGTAAAGAACTTAATGAGATCTCTGCAAGCCTCTACGAAAAGAGAGTTCAAATGGACTCCCTGGAAGCATCTGAAAGACGTTTGCTTGAGCAAAAGACATCGCTGGAAGAACAGATGACTCAACTCGCCGGTACCGGTGGTATCGCAACGCCCGAGCCAGTAACCCCGGACTTCGATCCTGTGCGTTCGTCGTCTATGCCAGGCGAACTGGATATAAAGGGACTGATCACTGAAATTGGAAAAACGCTTACGGTTATATCCATCGGTTCTGCTGACGGTGTTCGCAAAGGCATGGTATTCCATGTTACCAGAGGCGACGATTTCATCTGCGATATTGTTATTACGGAAGTTGATACTAATCAGTCTGCGGGCGTTCTTGATCTTGTCCAGCAACAACCGCGAACACGAGATGTCGTCAGTACGAGGCTATAAATTATGAGTCCAGCGAAAAAAGCAGTACCAAATAATATTTATACCGCTATGTTGGCTATGGCAACAGTTGTTATGCTTGCAACGGCGGTCTTTATCGCGTATAAGTGTTTCACAGATTACGATACGGTTTTTAAAGTCATGGATGCGGCTAGATAGCCGTAAAGGACCTTCTGTTTTCGGAATTACCGAAAAGGCTTTAACCGAGCATCCGCTATCAAAGTTGAAGGGAGTCACAAGTGATACTGGACACCATACTGGGTTGGTTCAGCATGGACATGGGCATTGACCTTGGTACATGCAACACCCTTGTTTGCGTCAGGAACGAAGGGATCGTCCTGAACGAACCCTCCGTAGTTGCCGTTCGTCGCGGAACCAACATCGTTCTTAATAACGGAGAGGCTGTCGGTCTTGTCGCTCGCGAAATGCTTGGCAAAACCCCCGGTTCGATCACTGCTATCAGACCTCTAAAAGACGGCGTCATCAGTGACTTCGAGATCACCGAGGCAATGCTTGGCTACTTCATTCGCAAAGTCCACGGGCGTGGCGGACTTGTTCGCCCTCGGGTTGTCATCGCGGTCCCCAGCGGAATAACGGCTGTGGAAAGACGCGCGGTCATTGACAGCGCCGAACGTGCCGGGGCACGAAAGGTATTTTTGGTTGACGAACCTATGGCAGCGGGAATCGGAGCGGGACTTCCTATCACCGAGCCAACCGCTTCTATGATCATAGACGTTGGCGGCGGAACAACAGAAGTCGCCATCATGTCACTTGCAGATATCAGCACGTGCGAATCGATACGCGTCGGCGGCGATAACTTCGACGAAGCGCTTATCAATCATCTAAAGAGGACGTACAACCTGCTTATAGGCGAACCACGAGCGGAGCAGGTTAAGATACAGATCGGCTCAGCGGCAGCTTTGGAGCAGGAATTGACGATGGAGATCGCCGGTAGAGACACGATATCCGGACTTCCTAGAAAGATAGTTATCACCAGCGAAGAGATACGCGAAGCTTTGCGTGAACCGATCGCGGGCATTATCGAAACCGTAATGCGAACGCTGGAAAAAGCCGAGCCTGAACTGGCAGCGGATCTGATCGAGAACGGTATGCATCTTTGCGGCGGCGGCTCGCTGCTTCGAGGAATGGACACGATCCTGTCAAACGCTACGGGGCTAAAGGTCATTCATGTCGAGGATCCTCTGTCATGCGTTGCACGCGGAACCAGCGTGTATCTTGAAAACCTCGAGGTGTGGAAAGATACGCTTGATCAGACGGGCTATTCCTGGGACTAGCTGCCTTAAGGCATGCGGCCTAAATTCTAAGCACTAAACACGATCCGCCGTCGCGTGAAGCTATGGTGGGACAGGAATTCTAAACAAGCACGAATAACAAAAGTTCAAATAACCAAAACAACTCTGACTGCGTCAGAATTTGGTTTTAAGAATTCGGACATTAGTGTTTTGGATTTGTTTCGTATTTAGATATTAGGATTTAGTATTTGGGGCCTGGTCGCCCCTCCTGTGAAAAGACGATCATGGTATGGCACGCAAAAAGAAACCTCTATCTAAAAACACGATTTTTACGACGCTTATCATAGCAGCGGTCGTTCTGCTTTTACTCCCCCAGAATATCACCAAGAATCTTAATTTTCTTTTTGAGAGTATCTTCAACCCTTTCTTGAGTATCGGAAGGCCGGGCCCGGAAGAGGTTTTTCGGATGCCCTCGTCCGAAGAAGACATCGTCTCTCGAAACGAGCATGACAAGCTTTGGATCGCATACAACAACCTACGATCTGACTTTAGAAAGCTTCATGACAAATATGAAAAACTCGCAAAGATCAGAAGCGGACTTCCTAAATCGGGCGAGGCAATCGTGCTTGCAGAAGTTATAAACTCCTCGATAAGCGGAAAACGACAGGAACTTGTTATCAATAAGGGCCAGATAGACGAGATCAGCGAAGGGCAATACGTACTGTTCAACGATGGGCAGCGTAACATCATAGGCACCGTCAGCGAAATATCGAAAGCTAAAGCGCGTGTACGACTTATAACCGATGCAAAACACAATATAAAGGTGCTGATCTGGAGCGAGAAGATGCAAAAATATCTCGAGGCGCAAATGATCGGCGACGGTAAAGACGGCGCCAAGATACCGCTGGTCAGGAGAGAATATCAGATCAGCGAAGGTGATACGGTATATGCAACCGCCCAGAAAGGATTTCTGGCAACGCCCCGCGTCATTGGAGAGGTATCGGAAGTCAAACGTGATATGAACAGCCCGCTGTTGTGGGATATTACCGTTGTCCCCGTTCAGTCCGGGGCCGGGGCGCAAGAAGTAGCGATAATTGTCGAAAAGAAGTTTGAGCGGATATATAAAAAATGAGATGGGTTAGATTTGCAATTTTGGTTCTTGTAGTAACGCTGCTGAATGCAGGCAACGCGCTTAACATGATCTCCGTTGGCAGTGCTAATATCCGCCCCGATCTGTTGCTGGT
>JAGLHQ010000187.1 GCA_023143375.1 Planctomycetota bacterium | reverse complement strand
GGCGGATGTGCCGATACGGGCGGGTCGATAATCATACACGCATTCGGAGCGTTGTTCGGCATGGGCGTTGCGATGACGATGACGACCAAAAAAGAATGCGAAACAGAGATCGAGTCCGACGCAACCAGCGACAGGTTCTCGATGCTGGGAAGTATGGTTCTTTGGTTGTTCTGGCCCAGCTTTTGTGCCGCTCTTGTGGCACCTGCCGATATCCCGGCGACAGTGAGCAATGTTGTGATAGCTCTTTGCGGGTCGACGATAGCGACGTACTTTGCGTCGGTTGCCTTGCGGAAAAAGATCTGCATCGCGGATATTGCCAACGCGGCGCTGGCGGGCGGAGTTGCTATCGGTTCGACATGCGATCATGCGTCCTTGACAGCGGCGTTTACGATAGGGATCCTGGCAGGGGCCCTTAGCACTTTCGGGTTTGCGGTAATTCAGGGCAAGCTGCAGAACTCGCTGAAGAAGGTCGATACGTGCGGGGTTTTGAACCTTCACGGTCTGCCGGGTCTGATGGGCGGAATAGCGGCGATCTTTGTCGTAAAAGATATTAATACCCCGGCCCATCTGAAAAGTATTTTAGTGACAATTGTGGTTTCACTTGTTACAGGGTATGTAGTCGGGGTCGTGCTTTCGCTGTTCGGCAGAAGGGCCGAGGCTTATGTCGACAGTGAAGAGTTTGCAGAGTAAAAATTTGACGTTTGGTAAATTTGATATAGGGTTTAAAAACACAATAATAGACAGGAGTATTACAATGAATCATGTTAGCGAATCAATACCGGAAGTGTTCGGTTCTAATGTTTTCAATGACGCGCTGATGCAGGAGCGTTTGCCGAAGAATATTTATAAGGCCTTCAAGCGGGCTGCGACGGGCAACCAGGAACTGACCCCTGAGATCGCCGACGTTATGGCTAACGCTATGAAGGATTGGGCCATCGAAAAAGGCGCAACTCACTACTGTCACTGGTTCCAGCCGATGACCGGTTCGACGGCAGAGAAGCATGACTCGTTTATCTCTCCTGTCGAAGACGGAAAAGTCATCATGGTCTTTAGCGGCAAAGAGCTTACAAAGGGCGAGCCCGATGCATCAAGCTTCCCGTCAGGCGGTCTGCGTGTAACATTCGAAGCACGCGGTTACACCGCATGGGACTGCACCTCGCCGGTATTCGTCAAAGAAGACGGAAGCAATATCACGCTTTATATCCCATGTGCGTTCTGTTCTTACACAGGCATCGCACTCGATAAGAAGACGCCGCTCCTGCGTTCAATGGATGCTTTGAATAAGCAAGGCATGAGGGTTCTTCGTGCTCTTGGTAATACAATTACAAACAGCATTACCGCTACTTGCGGTGCGGAGCAGGAATATTTCCTTATCGACCGCGATTT
>JAGLHQ010000186.1 GCA_023143375.1 Planctomycetota bacterium | reverse complement strand
GGCCAGGAACTGGACGATCACTATTTCGGGACGCTTCACGAAAGAGTTGCAAGCTATATGAGCGAGATCAACCACGAGCTTTGGAAACTTGGCGTCACTGCCAAGACACAGCACAACGAGGTTTCTCCCGGGCAGTATGAGCTTGCTCCTGTATATGCTACGGTTAATGTTGCTACCGACCATAACCAGTTGACGATGGAAACAATGGAAAAGGTCGCTGTAAGACATAATTTTGTATGCCTGCTTCACGAAAAGCCATTTGCCGGCGTCAACGGTTCCGGTAAGCACAATAACTGGTCGATGATCACAGACGACGGTGTAAATCTTCTGGAACCCGGAAGCACCCCGCACGACAACATGGTATTCTTGGTAGTATTGTGTTCGATCGTTAAGGCTGTCGAGAAGTATTCGAAGCTGCTGCGTGCAACAGTTGCTAATGTGGGCAACGAACATCGCCTCGGTGCCAACGAAGCGCCTCCGGCGATCGTATCGATTTTTCTTGGCGATCAGCTTTCGGATATTTTCGATCAGCTTGCAGGCGCCGGAGCAAAGTCGTCTAAAAAGGGCGGCGAGATCGAGCTTGGCGTTTCAACACTTCCGCCATTGCCTAAGGATTGCACGGATCGTAACCGGACATCTCCGTTTGCCTTTACCGGCAACAAGTTCGAATTCCGTATGGTTGGTTCGACGCAATCGATCTCAAGTCCTAACTTCGTATTGAACACCATCGTTGCCGATACTCTCTGCGATGTTGCAGACAAGCTTGAAAAGGCTTCGGACGTTACCACCGAGGCACAGGCTATCTTGAAGCATATCGCAACCGATCACGCGAAGATCGTCTTTAACGGTGACAACTATTCGGACGATTGGGTAGCAGAAGCTGCAAGACGCGGCCTGCCGAATATTGCTTCTACGGTTGACTCGCTGATGACTATTACCGACAAAGAGAACGAAGAAGTTTTCATAAAGCACCGCGTTCTTAGCAAAGAAGAGTTGCACGCAAGGACAGAGGTTCTCCTGGAAGCATATTCTATGACAATAAATATCGAAGCAAGAACAATGCTCGAGATGGCCAAGCGACAGATACTTCCTGCCGCATCTTCATTCGCCGGTAAGGTTGGAAGCGACATCGGTGCAGTAACAGCGGCTGGTGTCGAGTCAGCGGCTCAGAAGTCACTGCTGAAAAAGACTTGCAGCCTGGTCGATTCGCTTAGCGATGCCATCGAAGCTCTTGAAAAAGAGACGGAGGCTGCAAGCGCTATCAAAGGCGCTGCCGAACAGGCTCAGGGGTATAAGAAACTTATCGTCCCTGCTATGGCAGCGGTCAGAGAACCTGCCGATCAGCTTGAAATGATCGTCGATGCCAGCATGTGGCCATTGCCGACTTATGCTGAAATGCTCTTCATGAAATAAAAGCACACCGGATGGCTGGATGTTTGAATTGATTTGCAACCTGCCTCTTTTTAACGAAGGGGCGGGTTTTTTATGTTGTTTTTAGAGTAAGAGCAACGATTGCTATTATTTATGCAACTGATCGCATTATAAAAACGGATAATAATAATTATTAGCAGATTAGTTGTACTATTTTTCGTTCAAAAAGTATATAGTGTTATGTCTGTCGTTTCCGTGAGATTTGCAGTAATAGGCACGGCAGACGTCTAAAAACCATAATTTGGGAAATATTATTTATTTTTGAGAGGCAACAGTGGGTAACAAATGCCGAGAGAATAAAGCGGTTATCGAAGTAGCGGTTCTGTATTGTCAGCACGGATTGTGCGACGAGGACAGAGGTACCGCATGGTCGCAGCAGGTTGAAGGAGTTTCGGTTACTGCCACGATGCTTCCATGCAGCAGTAAGCTGGAAGTACCTTACATCCTTAAGCTGCTCGCATCAGGCATCGATGCCGTCGAGGTCGTTGCGTGTCCCGAGAACTGCTGCAAATTCCTGATAGGCAGCGGCAGAGCGGAGCGACGGATTAAATATATTCAAGGTCTGCTTGAGAGCATCGGCTATGCAAAAGAGCGCGTTGGCATCAGCCGTAAACTAAAACAAAGCGGTCCGGACCTGATAGAAATTGCAAGAAGCCGTGCCGATGCGGTTCGGGGTCTTTGTAGAAACTCGATGAAAGGAGAATAGCAGTGATTTTTGCAGAATGGAAACCTATCGACGAACTGGTCGATAAACTAAAGGCTCACAGCAAGGTGCTTTTGGTCGGATGTGCGACGTGTGTTGCCGAGTGTGCAGCCGGCGGGGAAAAAGAGGTAGAGACCCTTGCTCCGCTACTTACCATGGCCTTGAAGAAGCAGGGCCACGCCGTTGAGATAAGCACGGCGACTTTGGAAAAGCAGTGCGAATGGGAATTCGTCGAAGAGCTGGCCGAGAAGGTAAGCGGCGTTGACGCTGTCCTTAGCATTGCGTGCGGGATCGGCGTGCAGGCATTGTCAGAGCGATTCGATCCTATGCCGGTGTATCCGGGCGTCAACACCTCGTCGCTAACGATCCGTGAAGAAGCGGGCGTTTGGGCGGGCAGATGTGCGGCGTGCGGCGACTGTGTATTGGGTGAGACATTCGGTTTGTGCCCGATCGCAAGATGTGCCAAGAGCCTGCTTAACGGCCCGTGCGGCGGAACACGAAAAGACGGTAAGTGCGAAGTTGACGCCGATGTCGATTGTATTTGGAACCTTATCGTCGATCGTGCGGACCAGCGCGGACAGCTCGAATTACTAACAGAAGTTAAGAAAAGCAAGAACTGGTCCGGCTCAAGACACGGCGGACCTAAACGAGTGGTTCGGGAGGATCTTAGATAATGAAAACAGTTCCAGAAAGTAATTTATCGCGAACTCTCGCAGCGGGCAAATTTGCGTTAACCGCTGAGGTCGGTCCTCCTCGCAGCGCCGATGCTGCGGAAGTAATCGAAAAAGCTAAAGTTCTTAAGGGCGTTGCCGATGCATTTAATGTAACCGATAACCAGACGGCGGTTGTTCGTATGTCGAGCATCGCCGCGTCGAAAGTTCTTCTTGACGAAGGGCTTGAGCCTGTGATGCAGATCGTTTGCCGTGACAGAAACCGCATCGCGATCCAGTCGGACCTGCTGGGTGCGTCAGCGTTGGGAATGCGGAACGTTCTGTGTTTGTCCGGCGATCATCAGTCGGCAGGAGCCGGCGGAAAGCTCAACGGACATCCCGGAGCAAAGAACGTTTTCGACGTCGATTCGATCCAACTGATCTCTATTGTCAAAGGTCTTCGCGACGACGCGGTTCAGGACGGCGGCGATTCGGTCAGTTCTCCGGTACCTTTTTTTATTGGTGCTGCGTGGACGCCGTTCGGTCCTCCTGAAAAGTTCCGTACGATACGCCTTGCCAAAAAGATCGCCGCCGGCGCTGATTTCATCCAGACGCAGGCTGTTTATGACATGAAGCGTTTTGGCGAGGCGATGCGCCGCACAGAGGATATGGGGCTTACCGAAAAGGCGGCTATCTTGCCGGGCATCATCGTCCCGCGTTCTGCGGGGATGCTGAAATATATGAACGCCAACGTTCCCGGCATCGAGGTCCCCGACGAGATGATCGCACGTATGAAAGATGCTAAAGATGCAAAGGCCGAGGGTATTAAGATCACGCTCGAACTGATCGATGCGGCAAAGAATCTTAGCGGCGTCAAAGGTGTTCATCTTCAGGCGATAGAGGCCGAGCATCTTTTGCCGGATATTATTAAGGCGGCAGGTTTGCTGCCTCGCCCTGGCTCAAACTGACCTAAGGCCGGCTTGAGAGTTATTAGATATCAGGTTTTAGATATTAGTGAATGATTCGGCCTTTGGC
>JAGLHQ010000185.1 GCA_023143375.1 Planctomycetota bacterium | reverse complement strand
AAGCCAGGTTTTTTCCTGTGCCGAAGTTCAGCGCAGTAGAGAATGACGGTTGTCTCGGTTGTATGCAATGTGTCAAACGCGACTCGTGCGTTTACGATGTCTATAAGGATCGTGCGTTTGATACGCCGCAGGTTGTCGATACCGCCGACATTGACTGCATCAGTTGTATGCGTTGCGTGCAGGAATGCAAAAAGAATATTATCTTCCGTATGCCTAACCCCGAGTATGCAAATCTTGGTAATGAGTACTGGCGTCCGGAGATACTTACCAGCATCTGGAATCAGGCAGAGAATGGGAAAATCCCTGTTTCCGGCGCAGGTTATGGCGGGTTGTTTGCGAGTACCGGTTTCGATTCGATGTGGACGGATATGTCCGAGATCGTGCGGCCGACGCGTGACGGGATCCACGGCAGAGAATACATCTCGACGGTGATAGAGCTTGGGAGACGCGAAGGTATTTTACAGTTTGAAGACGACGGATCGCTTGCAGGCAGGGCGCCTGCTTTTACCGAAATACCGGTGCCCATCCTTATAGACTTACCCGACAACAAGTTTGTCGGCGACGCTGTTAAGGAAGCTATGGCAACAGCGGCGGTCGGTGTTAATTCCTTTGCGGTTGCAACATTGAAAGACGCAAACGGGATGTTGGCAAAACACAAAGAGCACTTAATCGTTCGTTTCGATGCGGCCTCTGACGATGTCAAGGATTTGCACGGTGCAACCGTTGTCGAGATCAATTTCACCGAAGATGTTTTTGAAGTTATCGAAAAGATAACAGCAGCGAACCCGGGGATAGTTGTTTCGGTTCGTTTGAAGCTTGACGAAAACGCCGTTGCCCGTGCGGTCGCCATGACAGAAAAAGGCGTCGGCATGATCCACCTTCAGGCTGCT
Source organism: Planctomycetota bacterium (assembly GCA_023143375.1). GTDB lineage: Bacteria > Planctomycetota > Phycisphaerae > Sedimentisphaerales > Anaerohalosphaeraceae > JAFGKL01. The sequence continues at coordinate 5,136 of JAGLHQ010000185.1, read as the reverse complement.
TATAACGGCAACGGGTTCGGTCGGCGCAGCGGCGACTTCATAATCCAAATGCTGCAGGACGTTCACTTTGCCCTTATCGATAGTTCTATTCGGGATCAGGTTACGCTTATCCTTAGCGGCGGGATCGGTCTGGCAGAACACGCTGCCAAGGCTATTGCCTGCGGAACCGATGGCATTGCGATAGACCGGGCTGTTCTTGCAGCGCTTAGCTGTCGTCTTTGCAAAGATTGTTCCGATAGAAAAAGCTGTCCGGTTGAGATCGATACCGCACCGGCTGATTGGGCATCGCAACGAATAATAAACCTTATCGGTTCGTGGCAGTCGCAGCTTGTCGAGTTGATGGGGGCGATGGGACTTCGCGAAGTACGTCGTTTGCGCGGCGAGCTTGGCAGGGTAATGTTCTTTGACGATCTTGAAAATGAAAACCTAGGCCCGTTCTTCGGCAAAAGGATCAGGACCCTTGAAGAGACCCTGGAAGTCGCAGCCGACGACAAGGGGACCACCCCCGAAGAAGAAGCAAAGATAAGCGCCGACTATCCTCCAATAGATGACAAGCTTGTAACGCCATGCCCGTCGAGATTTAGGAATTCGCTTGCAGTTTATAAAGTTGCAAGGACATCGGCATGCATCGCATGTGGAAAATGTGCCGAGGTGTGCAAGTATGGCGTTCATGTAAAAGCGGGCAAACGAATGCTCGCTCCGAAATCACATCTGTGTCGCGGTTCGGAAGCTTGCAGAACGGACGGTTCGTTCTGCGTAAACGAGTGTCCGCAAAAAGCATTACGCGTCGGACCCGATCCGATGTGGGGCGCATTCGGAGACCCGCGATGGACATCCGAGCTGCTGGTTAGCACCTGGGCACAGGCAGAGACGGGGATGCCTTCGGATAGAGATATGGAATATAAAAAAGGCGCATCCCACGGCGGGTTCGACAGGATAAATATCGTATTCCCGGACAAGGTTCCGGATACATCCTTTAGGCCCGAAGATGTCGAGCTTGGCGTGACGCTTAATAAGACCGGCGACGGCAGGCCGGAGGTCCCGATAGGGATACCTTTCTACGGCGGCGGAATGAGCTACGGATCGATCAGCCTTGATACGATAGTTGCAAGGGCGGCAGCTTATAAAACGTTTAACTCGTTTACATGCTCCGGCGAAGGTGGATACCCCGACGAGCTTAAGGAATTCGACGAGCATGTTATCACACAGGTTGCGACGGGGCTTTTTGGCGTTAAGGAAGATACCATCAGACGCGTGAGGATCATAGAGTTTAAGTATGCCCAGGGTGCCAAGCCCGGTCTGGGCGGTCATCTGCTTGGCGATAAGAATACGCCCGTAGTTGCCAAGATGCGCGAAGCGGTTCAGGGTACGTCGCTGTTCTCCCCGTTCCCGTTCCACTCGGTTTACTCTATCGAGGATCACAAAAAACACGTCGACTGGATCAAGGAGATCAATCCGAAGGCGCTAGTTTCGGTTAAGGTTTCCGGTGCGAGCGATGTCGATATGGTTGCCGTGGGAAGCTACTACGCAGGTGCCCATATTATTCACCTCGACGGTAGCTACGGCGGAACCGGCGCCGCACCCGATATTGCCAAGAAGAATATCGCAATGCCTATCGAATATGCAGTCGGAAAGGTTCACAACTTCCTGACCGCCGAGGGCGTTCGAGACAAAATGACCATCGTCGCATCCGGCGGAATACGAAGTGCGTGGGATCTTGCAAAGACCATCGCAATGGGTGCCGATTGTGTCGTCGTCGGAACCGTAGAAGTCGTCGCCCTGGAATGTATAAGATGCGGCGCGTGCGAAAGCGGACGAGGATGCCCGAGAGGGATCGCGACGACCGATCCGGAACTGTCGGCAATGTATGACAGGTCGTGGGCAACGAAAAGACTGGTCAACATATTCCATTCGTGGACGAAACAGATTCAGTATATTTGCTGGCGGCTGGGACTGAAAAGTGTAAATGAATTGGTGGGCCGATCCGATCTGCTCGAACATCTGGACTTCGATAATAAGCCGGGGGACTAGATTATTCGGAGTTCGGAGATATCACGGCCAAGCACCTGGACTTCGATAACAAGCCGAATGAGTAGGTAGTTTTTAAGTGTACATGTATTAGTGAGATAAAAAGAAATGAATGATTTTGCAAAAAATATTTATGATTCAAGAGCAAAGATCATAGCGGGTATTAACCCCGAGGACCTTTACGATGAAGATGTCGTTCAGGAGGGCGGCTGTGGCGTTGTTGGTTTTGCGTCGAGCATTCCTGTTGGCGGAAGGCACATCTTTGAGCCGTCGATCCAGATGCGGAACCGCGGTAACGGAAAGGGCGGAGGTATCGCAGCAGCGGGACTGATGCCAGGCCGGCTTGGCGTCGATGCCAGGACGCTGCGAGAAAGTTATCTTCTGCAAATAGCCCTGCTGGATCCGTCGTGCGCCGGCGAAGTTGAAAAATTCGTCAATGAGAACCTCGACGTCAGTCATAAGGAAAAACAGGGGCACATCGACGATTATCGTGACGTAGGGCTTGAAGTTTGCCCGCCTGAGATCGTAAGATATTTTGTACGCGCAAAGAGCGATAAGCTAAATCGGTTTGCCGAAGAAAATAATTTGACCGATCAGGCATCGCGGGTTGTCGAAGATGAGTTTATCTATCAGAACACTTTTAACTTCAACAGAAAATACTACGCATCTCTCGGCGAGAAGCAGGCTTTCGTGCTAAGCCACGGGCGCAACCTTGCTATCTTTAAGATCGTCGGTTACGCCGAGCAGGTTGTTCAGTACTATGGGCTCGAAGATTTCCAGGCGAATATATGGATCGCTCATCAGCGATATCCGACTAAGGGCAGAGTCTGGCATCCTGCCGGCGCTCACCCGTTTATCGGAATGAACGAGGCACTGGTTCACAACGGTGACTTTGCAAACTATTACAGCATCTCGAAATATCTGCACCAGCATAATGTCATGCCCCTGTTCCTGACGGACACCGAAGTTTCGGTGCTTCTGTTCGATCTGTGGCATCGCGTGTGGGGCTATCCGGTCGAGTACGTTATCGAAGCTTTGGCTCCTACGACCGAGATAGATTTTGACAATCTCCCCGAAGAAAAGAAAAAGATATACCGTGCCATCCAGGCATCGCACATGCACGCATCGCCGGACGGCCCATGGTTCTTTATCATAGCAAGAAGTAATCCCGACGCCGACAGCCTGCAGTTGTTGGGCATTACCGATACGGCGATGCTTCGCCCGCAGGTGTTTGCATTGCAGGAAGGCGATGTTTCTATCGGCTTGATCGGTTCGGAAAAACAGTGTATCGATGCGACGCTTCATTCGCTGAGCCAGGAAGATCCGCGATTTAGAACGGTCGCAGATAAATACTGGAACGCACGCGGCGGAAGCTGTACCGACGGCGGGTCATTCTCCTTTACGATTGAAAACGCAAGCAATGAAAACGAAACTAAGCTTTCATGTGCCGATAAGTTCGGGCGGGCGATCGTTGGTCCGCCGGGCGATTGGAAAGTGGATCTTGGCACTCCTGCCGATAAGAGCAAGACGCCGACAGATATTAGCAAAAGCATTGCCTCTTCTGTTAGAGATAATAACGCAACGGCGATGTTTAACGATGTGGCTGGGGTTATTGCCGATTGGAATTTTGACGCGGTTCGCGGTTTTGTTGCCAGGATCGAAGAGGTTGCAGCACAGGGTCAAAAGCAGTTCCGATGGGCACTGGAGGTGCTTTCGTTTTTGAATAACCGCAGATACGATTGTGGCCGAAAGAAACGTTCCGTCGTCCTGCAGATACTTCGGGCAGCGATAGACTCGATACTTGCATCGGTCCCTGCTATTACATCGAACAGCAACGCGCACGCAAGGCATATTGATTTCGAGACTCACAGCAAGATAAGAGCGCCAAAGGGTGACGAGTCCACTTTGGTTATTGACGCAGCTAAGTTCCCGTCGGAAGGTGACGACTGTGACGCAAGGACTATTGTCGCAGCTTACGAACTCGGCTGGAGACAGTTTATAGTTTACGGATTGAGAGGTCAGCGATTCCATGGATGCGGCTTGTGTGCCGAGTCGAGCGATGTTCGTATTGACATGTACGGTGCGTCGGGCGACTATATCGCCTCTGGTATCGACGGCATGGAAATTTATATCCACGATAACGCGCAGGACCAGCTCGGCCAGATCATGAAATCGGGTAAGCTGGTTATCTATGGCGACGTCGGACAGACATTTATGTACGGTGCAAAGGGCGGAGAGGTTTATATTCTTGGTAACGGTGCGGGACGCCCGCTTATCAACGCCGTTGGCAGGCCGCGTGTAGTTATTAACGGTACGTGCCTTGACTTCCTCGCCGAATCGTTTATGGCCGGCGACCCACTGAACGGCGGCGGATTTGTCGTAGTAAACGGGATCGAGTTTGATAACAAGGGAAGGGTCGCCCCCCTGGAGTCGCCATACCCCGGCTCCAACTTATTCTCGCTGGCGTCCGGCGGGGCTATTTATGTTCGCGATCCGCATCACAAGCTTGTGCAGGAACAATTAAACGGCGGCCATTACTCGGTGCTTACAGAAGATGACTGGCAGTTAATACTTCCGTATCTTGAGGAAAATGAAAAGTTGTTCGGCATTTCTATTGACCGTGATCTACTGACCGTTGACGGCGTAAAACGCGCTCCGGAAGATGTCTATCGTAAGGTCGGCGTCACTAAAGGCGAAGTGCTCGTCGATGAATTTTTGGAAGAGTAGGCTCTTTTTGCAGATAGTTGTTACATCGTTTTCATTGCCTCGTGGCATTTGAGACACAGGCTCTGTCCGGATTGGATCGTCACTGTATCGTCCGGCAGCAGACCTGTTTTTCCGCAGCATTCGCATTCGGCCTTAGCCGGAGCCGCTTCGACGATCGGTATTTTTTTATCAGGCTCGGCCTCGGCTTTAACCTTTGCATCCGATAGTTCCTGCAATCGTTTTTCCGCCTCAGCCAAAGAATTAGCGTATGTTTGGTTTTTCTCCTCTGCCTCACTCAACGCACGTCCCTGTTCGGCAAGTTTGTCTTCAAGCTCTCCGCGTATTTTCTCTTTCGCCTGGTACAGCAATTCGATCTCAGCCTTGAGCTCTTTCTCCGCATCG
>JAGLHQ010000184.1 GCA_023143375.1 Planctomycetota bacterium | reverse complement strand
TTGTCCGCCTGCGCTGCCAGTTGCTGTTTAAGCTCAGCCGATTCTTCCGAATGTGCAGTTTTGCTTTCCTGTTGCGAGAGCAAAGCGTTCTCCTGCTCGGCTGTGCGAGCCTTTGCCTCGGATCGTACTACCTCTTGCAGTTTGACAGCCGCCTGCGATTCGGCACTTAGTTTTTCTTCAAGTGTTTTCCGGGCTTCCATCGATGTATTCAATCGTTTTTTAAGCTCAACGATCTTTTCCGAATAAGCCGCTTCGCTTTCCTGCTGTTTTAATTCTGCCTGCTGCTGTGCGTCGGTTTTCTTTTCGGCTTCGGCGTTAAGCTTATCTTCAGCTTCGGCCAGCGATCTTGAATACGAGTTTACCTGCTCTTGCAGCCGGTCGATTGTTTCGCTGTGAGTTTTTGCTGTTTTTTCGATTTCCTGCTGCACATCTTTTTCGGCTTGCAGCTTTTCCTGCATTTCTCGGCTGGACCGTTCTATAGCTTCTGTCTTTGCCTTAGCTTCTGCGTCAGCTCTTTCCTGAGCTTCTATTCGTCTTTCGTTTTCGCTTCTAAGCATTTTTTCGATCTTGCTCGCCTTGTCAGATTGCGCGGCAACCCGTTGTTTCAGATCGTCGGCAGTTTGTGTTTGTTCGTCAATCTTCTTTTCTGCGTCGATCCGCCCGAGCCGTTCGATCTTCGTATCCGACTGGGCATTGACCCGTGCCTCTGTTTCCTCGAGAAGGCGCCGTTCGGCTTCGCTGCGGAGGACGGCCTCTTTCTCTGCGCGTTCTTCGGCCTGGCAACGGAACTGACCCTCTGCCCCGATGCGTTCGTCGCGTTCTGCTTTTATGCTTTCTATCAGCTTGACGGTCTCTGCATCTTTACGCTGACGCTCCGCGGCCTCTGCCTGTAGTCTGCCCTCTGTTTTGGCAAGCGATCCGGTGAGATCGCTATTCTCCCGGCGGATCGCTGCCATCTGTTCGCTGTAAACGTCTGCCCGTTCTTTGAGCATTTTTATCTGCGATTCCGATACTTGTCTTTGCATCTGCAGTTCTGTCTTTGTTCCGGCTTCGGTTTCAAGGGTTGCCTGCAATTCGGCTATCGCCTCGATCTTGCCTGCAAGCTCTTCTTTCAATCGCTCCCCGGCCTGCTGTTCCGCTTCTAAGCCGTCCTGGCTTTCGGCGAGCTGGTTTTCATACTCATGCTGCTGACGTCTGGCACCGGCTTCTGTCTGTTCTCTTATACCTCTTTCCGCATCAAGCTGTGTTTGCAGCTCTGCTTTTGTCAATTCGATATCACCCAGCCGTGTTTTCAGTTGCGAATTGTTTTGGCTGCTATCGTCCAGCTTATCCTGCAGCATAAATATCTGTGCTTCGTATTCTTCCTGTTGTAAAGCTGCCACCGCTTCCAGGTGTTTTTTAGCGTCGCTTTCAACACTCAGTTTCTTTTGCAATTTGTTAACGTCATCGGTTTGGCTGTTAAGCTCTTGCGCCAGTTTCTCTTTCGCCTGTCCCTGGGCCTCCAGGTCATCCTGGATCCTGCCGATCTGGTTTTCATACTCATGCTGCTGACGTCTGGCACCTGCCTCGGCTTGTTCTCTTATACCTTTTTCCGTATCAAGTTGTGTTTGCAGTTTTGCCCTTACGCCGATTTCTGTTTCCAGTGTCACCTGCAATTCGGCTATCGCTTCGATCTTACTTGCGAGATCTTCTTTCAGTTGTCCACCAGCCGACCGTTCCGCTTCTAAGCTGCACTGAATCTCCGCGATCTGGTTTTCGTATTCCTGTTGTTGTCGTTTACCGGATGTTTCCGCCTGAGTCCTCGCATTTGTTTCATCGCCCAGCCGCCCCTGCAGTTCTCTTTCTGCTTCCAGTTTCTCAGACAGTTCCTGTTGCAGCTTTGCTCTTGTTTGTTGTTCGGATTGCAATATGTCCAGCGTCTTGGCAAGCTTCTCGTCGTTTTCACGTTGCTGTTGTTCCACGTGATCCTGTGCTTGAGTAAGTGCATCCGTTTCGGCATTAAGCCTTGCCTGTAATTCGGTATTAGCTTCGCTCTTCGATGCCAGATCGTTTTCCAGTTGCGAACACAGTCCGATCTCAGCATTAAGTTTAGCCTCGGCCTCTGTCCTGGCTTCCGATTCGGCGGCAAGTTTGCTTTCAAGATCGTCTCGTATTTGCTTTTCTGCTTCCAGTTCAGCCAAAAGCCTTTCATTTCTCTCAGCGGATGCCCGAGCGCGATCTTTTGTTTTATCAAGTTCACCTGCAACTTCGTTCCCTGCCTGAATACTTTCCTCAAGCTCACGATCTTTATCGCCAAGCTTAGTCTCGACCTCGGCTCTCATAGATGCGATTGTCTGCTCGGTATGATGTTTGGTTTCTGCAATACTCTTTTCCGCCTGCGACCGCCCCTCTAAAAGCTCCTCGGTCTTTTCGCTTAGCCGATTATTTAACTGTTCCAGTTGTCCCTGATAAGAACCGTTCTTTTCCTGAGACTCTGCCAGGGCACTGCTGTTTTCCTGGGCCTGCTTTTCCACGGTCGCCCTTGCCCCCCGTTCTGCCGCAAGCTCCTCGGTCAAACCGTTATTGACCATAGTCTGGCTCTTGAGTTTTTGCTTTGCTTCTTCAAGACGTTTAACATAAGATGCGAGATCACCGTTGGAATTTGTCAGCTCTTCGCCATAGCTTACGATCTTGGCTTCCAGTTCGACCTTTGCCTTGGATTCCTGCTGACCGCGAGCCTCTGCATCGTTTCGCAATTTAGTTTCTGCATCGAGCTTCTCCTGCAAACCTTCTAGCGATTCCTTAAGACGTTTAGCTTCGGTTTGCGACGAGGCTTTTTCGGCGGCTTCGGCTTTAAGTTTCCTTTCCGTTTGATGTAGGACTTGCTTATGAAGATCGATCTGCTGTTTAGCATCCTCCTGAGCTTCGACAAGACCTTTTATTTTCTTTTCAAATTCGTTACGTTTCCCAGACTGCCAAGCGACTTGATCCTTAAGCTTTGCAATTATACCTTCAAGCTCTTCCCTTTGCACCTTGCCTTGAGCCTTGGCTTGTGCCTTAGCTATGCGTTCGGCGATTGCGAGCTCTTTTGACTCGAGCTTTTCTGTAAGTGCTGATAATCTTTCGGCGCCGGCCTTAACAGCGGCCTCGGCTTTACTCCTGGCATGTTTTTCAGCGACAAGCTGCTCGTTGGTTTTGTCTAAAGCGGCGGTTCGCGATTCGAGTTGTTCGGTCGCTTTGCTTGCAGACATCGTAAGGTTTGCAAGCTGCTGTTGAAGCTCGGCCTTTAATTGCGTCTCTTTCAAAAGATCGTCGGTTAGCCGAGTGCTTCTTTCGCTTTCCGTGCCAAGCCGTTTCTGCGACTCATCTTTTTCGGATGTTAGAGACTCGATCTGCCGGTTGGCTTTGGCCAGGCTTTCCTCCGACGATGACAGTTTCGTTTCCAGCACGTTCCGCTCGGACGTTACATCGCCCAGATTGCCCTTGGTGTTGTCCAGTTGCTGCCCAAGAGAAGATATTTTTTCCCTGGCGATAGCTTCCGCCTCCGCCCGATCCTGCGAATGTTTTGTCAGGTCCTCCCTGATCTCGGCGATGTTATGGGCGTACGCATCGATCTGCTCCTCTGCCGTTTTAAGGGCCGCACGGTTCAGCGATAACTGACCGTCGATCTTAACCCGCAGATCCTTTTCAAGCGAAAGCGCATCTTCCAGCTTCGCTATAGATTTTGCTTTTGCGTCAGCATCTGCGTTGGATTTTGCAAGCGACCTTGTTTTTTCCTGTAGTTGTTCTTGCGTTTTCCGAAACGACTCTGCATGTGAGTTGCTTTGTGCCCTTATTTGCTCAAACACATCCTCCAACTTCGCTATCGACTCATCCTTTGTCTTCGCGTCGGCTTCGGAGTTCGCAAGCAGCTTTGTTTTTTCCTGCAGTGTCTCTTCAGTCTTTCTAAGCGCCTCTGCGTTTGAGCTGTTTTGCGCTTTTGTTTGTTCCAGCGTTTTGTTAAGCTCTGTAAGCCGGGCTCCAAGCCCCGAGCGAGTTTTTGTCTCTTCCGCGAGCTCATCTTCCAACTGGACGGCCCTTTCAGTCTTGGCGTCCAGCCGTTGCTGTGTTTGCTCTTTTGCCGATTGTATCGACCTTAGCAGGTCGTTTGTTTCGTCCAAAGCCTCGGCGGTTGTCTGCATTTTCGCTTCCAGGCTTTTCTTTTCGGAAACCGTTGTCTCAAGCAGATTTTTGGTTCTGTCCAGTTGCTCGCAGTAAGCATTGACAGCCTCTTCTGCTATGGCTCTGGCTTTCGACTGATCTCGAATGTCCAGTTCCAGATCCTTTCTGGCGTTGCTCTCGGCTGCCAGCCTCTCCTCGGTTTTCTTTAATGTCTCGCTGCTGGAGCTATAATTCTTCTCGACTCGTTCCAGCGATCTTATATGATCGGCGATGGCTTGTTCTGCTTTGGAACGATCTTTTCTGGCGGTCTCCAGCGAGTGGTCGAGGTCGGATATTTTCGCTGATCGACTTTTCGCAAGCTCATCGGCTTCTGCGAGTTCTTGCCTTTGCCGTTGAAGCCGTTCTTCTAATCCGGATATAGCATTGGTGTGTATCTCGACCTGATTTTTGGCTTCGGTGATCACGACACGGTTTACTTCCGCCTGTTCGCTTAGGGCTGTGCAGTTCTTTTGTTCGGCGGCAAGTTCTTTTTCCGCTTTTGCCAAAGCCTCGGTCTTTGCGTTCGCGTCGGCTTGGGCCTTTACGCGGGACTCGCTTTCAGCGAACAGTTTATCTTCGATCTCTTTTAGCGTTTCGGTGCGGGACTTCAGTTGCCCTTCGGTTGCGTTTGCCGAGTTGTTTAGTTCTGCAAACTGATCCTGAAGGTCAACAATGTTTCTTTGTTCCCTGAAAAGATCGTTTTTTAGCTGTGTCGCTTTTTGCGATTCTGCCGCAAGCTGCTGCTGCGTTTTTATTTTCTCAGCCAAAGTTGCCTCGATCTGCTTTTGAGCTTCTTCCAGATCTTTTGCCGACGACTGTAATTTCGTTTCAAGTGTTTTTCTTTCGGTCGATATTGCTTCGAGTCCTTCTTTTGTCTCTTGCAACTGCTCCTTAAGATCGGCGGTCTTGTTCTCGGCGAGCGTCCGTTCTTTGGCCTGTGATACCGCCGCCGATTCCGCTTCGGCTTTTGCCGCCGATTCCGCTTTTAGTTTTGCTTCGATGCCGGAGATCGTTTGCGAATATTTCTCGATCTGCTTCTCCGCGTCACGCAACGCGCTTAGATATTCGCCCCCCTGACGCTGCGCATCGCTTGCCTGCATTTCAGCGTGCTTCGCTGCCTGCAAAGCGCCCGCATGTTTTTTCTCCAGAGTCCGTATCTCGTCTTTGGCTTGAGCCTTGATTCTTGTCAGGGCCTGTTTTTTTTCCTTGGCTTTGGCACGCGCTTCGGCTTTGGCTTTGGCTTTGACCTTGGCAAGCGAGTTCTTACGCTCCTTAGCCTGCGCCTTTTCCATCGCAGCAATTTTGTCTTTATTAACGCAGGGAGTCATCGGGCTAAAGGGCCAATGCTTTTCGCCGCAGATACTACAGATAGGTACGAATTTATCGTCAGACGAATTGCCCGTCTGTTCGGATGTGTCCCCGCTGTTATTGTCATAAATGCTCATGTCGATCGATCTCTTTTGTTAGTTTACGTTCTTTCTATAGCGCGATACGGTTATCCAGGTTCGTGAAATTATGCGCGGCAAACCGCCGTCAAAAACTGCCCCTGACAATACCACAGAATGCCTATCTTAACAAGAAAAAACTGTGTATTCTTCCGGTTTTGCCTATTTTTACGTAATGGTTGGATTGTGTTCGGAAATGCGCATAAAAAAAGGCTGTCCGTGACGCGTTTACACGTCAAAGACAGCCGGAAATCGCTAAAATGTTAAGCTGGGTTGTTTGGCTATAAAATATTAGCCAGCGGACTTTTCGGGCAAAACCCAAGAAACAAAAACAGCAATCCGAGGATAGTAACAAACACCGCTTCGATCCTGAGAAAGCCTTCTTTGCTGATTATCGCTTTGGTTAGATCGACCATCCAGTTTGGTCGAATAAGTATCGTCATCCCCTTTATCAGCGCCATCCACCCGAAAACCGTGATTATCACAGTCCAATTCATAACCCACACGTTGTGGAACGTCACCAGCAGGTAGCCGACGATCAGCGCCATTATCCCGCCGATATACATCATCGCCGGGCTTTCTACAAAATCCAGAAACAGCTTTTTATAGAATTCCTGGTTGAGAAACATCCCGACACCGATTACCGCATACAGAACCCCGAAAACCTGAAAGATTTGAACATCAGACATTTTTTTCTCCTAAACGAAGACACATTGTCATAACGTTATTTAAACTCTACACTTAAATTTCGACAATGCCAACTGGTTTCCATGAAAATTAGGGGGTAAACGAAAAAACCCCGCCCAAAAAGGACGAGGTTTTATAATCGGGGAGACAAGATTCGAACTTGCGACCTCTGCGTCCCGAACGCAGCGCTCTGTCCAAACTGAGCTACTCCCCGAATCATATCGGGGCGGTCAATATACCCCAAACTACCCCAAAATGCAAGTGGTAAGGAAAAACTAAGCCTTTGAACCATCCGGTAAACTTAAAACAAGCTATTCTGGTAATGCAGGAACAAGCGGTGCGATCTGTTTTAAAAGCCCGGGAATATGTTCCACTGCTAAAAGCCAGATGCGTTCGACCAAGATATCGCCGTATTCATGTGCAATTATATTTCTCTGACCGATAATTGCGTTCCAGGGAATTTCAGGGTGATCTTCTTTCAACGAAGCGGAGATGTTTTTGGCCGCTTCGCCAATAACCAGAATCTGTCTTTCAACAGCATACCTTACAATTTTGTTTGTTTCAAACTGATGTGCGTTCATTCCCTTGACAAATTCGATAATGTCTTCGGCGGCATGCTTGATATCCCAGAGCAGGGCAGCATCCTTTTGCTCAGGCTGCATAGATAACCTCCATGTGGTCAAGTATATCTTTCTTTCTGAATGGATTTGTGAGGCTGGCTTTTTCCACCAGGTCTACTTCCCTGTCAAAGATATTCTGTAATTTCTCCTGGATCATCGCCAGATCAAGCAGGCTGTACCCGCAATCGGGTGCAAATGTCACCAAAACGTCCACGTCGCTTGTCTGGCTAAAATCGTCCCTCAATACCGAACCGAATACAGCAAACTCTGATATCTTATGCTCCCGGCAAAATTGGGCTATTCTGTCTTCTGATATCTCAACACCGTGTCGATTCATATCTTGACCTTTCTGTAAGCCGTAATAGAATATATATTGGCTAATGTGTGAATAATAAAGAGTTGTTGTTGATAAATCAACACAATACTTGCTCTACATATTATCATCGCCAAAGTTCACGCCCTAAAGACGCCGCGAAGCGAAATTTGCCTCTCCGATCTTAGATTTGAGCTACATCAAATTAATCTTGCCCGCTGTGAATCGGAGAAAAACCCCGCCACTCCATACAGACTTCTCTTTATTAGCGTTCATTCGTGTCCATTCGTGGTTCAATCTTTTGCTTTTCTCTGTGATCTCTCTGGTCTCCTTTTCCTCTGTGGCAAAAAAGGAACAAGCAGGATTCACAAAAGGTGCAGGCAAAATCCTACAATCCAGGCACCGCTGTTTTTTAATTCATTATTCGATATTCCTTGTTGGATATTGGATATTCGTTGCGGCTCGACCGCTCTAAGTTCATTCGTGGTTCAATAGTTTTTCTTTTATCTTTTTTAAAATCCGCGAAATCTGCGCAATCCGCGGTTTCTTCTAATCTTTAATTCTCTGCGATCTCAGCGTCCTCAGCGGTAAAACATCGAGCGCCAGTTACATTAAATTTATCGGGTCGATGTCGACGCTTATCGTCACATTCGGGCGGATCGCGGGCATCGTGCGTAATATCGCAAAAAGCCGCTGCAACGGAGCCGCAGCCGGCGCCTGCAAGATGATCTGCATCCGATGGTACTGATGAATCCGGCTGATCGTCGCCGGCATCGGACCGCGAACCTTGATCGGCAGATTGTGCTGAGCGATCACTGCATCAAGCCGTTTACGATATTCTTCGCACGCCATCGACAGCTTATCGAACTTCGGATCGCGCAAGCCCACCAACGCCATCTTCCACACCGGCGGCAGATTACATTTCTTACGATGCCCCAGCTCCTCGGCAACGAAGCCCTTGAAGTCGTGTTTCATCGCATACTTTATCGCAGGGCTGTCGGCCAACATTGTTTGTACGATAACCCTTCCCTGCTTTTCGCTTCGTCCCGCACGTCCTGCAACCTGCGATAGCAACTGGAACGTTCGTTCGTTAGCGCGAAAGTCCGGCAGCGTCAGCGAGGTATCTGCGCTGATGATCCCTACCAGAGTTACGTTTGGAAAATGCAATCCCTTTGCCAGCATCTGCGTACCTGCAAGGATATCCGTTTTGCCCGCCCCGAAATCGCTAAGAACTTTATAATACTTTTGCGCGCCTTTCCCCTGCATCGAGTCGCTGTCAACTCGCGACATGCGAGCTTCGGGGAATTTTCGCTTGATCTCTTCTTCAAGCTTTTGTGAGCCTAAGCCGATCATCGTCATCTTCCGCTGACACAAAGGACACTCTTTAGTCACGAGCGTTTTCGATAAACAATAATGGCACACCGCGTACCCGCCGCCAAAGTGTTCGCCCAGAACCGTATTGCCCTCTGCGTCTACTCTTGGCTTTTTATGGAACGTTAATGTCACGTCGCAGTTCTTGCAATGGATCGAGTGATGACAGCTCGGACAAAAGATAAAGCTGCTGTACCCGCGGCGGTTCAGCAGAAGGATCGCCTGCTCCTGTCTTTCGAGCGTTTTTCGTATCTCCGTTTCCAGCGTCGGGCTTATAAGCGTTATTCCCCCTTTGCTGTATTGCTCGGACACATCCACCAGCCGCATCTTCGGCATTGGCAGATCCATCACACGTTTCGGCAGGGCTAACCGCTCGTAGTGCGATTTAGTTTTGCAGTTGACCAGCGTCTCCAGCGACGGCGTCGCAGAGCCAAGCACACAATGTCCATCGCAAAGGTGCGCACGTTTTATCGCAACATCGCGTCCGTTGTATCGCGGGGCTGTGTCCTGCTTGTAGCTTGGCTCGTGTTCCTCGTCTACAACTACGAGCCCCAGGTTATCTAAAGGTGCGAAGATCGCCGAGCGTGCTCCGATAACTACGTCTGCGTTGCCCGCTTTTATCTTTTGCCATTGGCTGTTGCGTTGGGTCGCGGTTAGCTGCGAGTGAAGGATCGCTATCCTGTCAAACCGCCGGCTGAAGCGACCGATAGTTTGTGTGGTAAGCGCGATCTCAGGTAATAGCACGATAGCGCTTTTGCCGTTGCCCACAGCGTTCTGTATTGCGCGGATGTAGACTTCTGTTTTCCCGCTGTCGGTTACTCCGTGCAGCACCGATACGCTAAACTCGCAGGCGTTTACTTTTTCGTTTATCTTTTCAAGTGCGTTGTGCTGATCGTCGTTAAGTGTTATCTCTTGTTCCGTATCTTTGCCGATAGCTGTATTAGGTATCGCAGGCAGTGATGGAAGTATCTCTCGCAGGGTGATCTTTATAAGGCCGTTGCGAGCCAGGGTTTTTAGTACTCCCGCCTTACAGTCCGCTTCGAACAGCAGATCGTCTTTACCCACCGCACTGTCCGCATCGAATGCCTCGGATTCTTTCAAGGCATTGACAATAGCGATCTGCTTTTTGCTGGTTAGCTTTACCTCCTCGTCTTTACCGCCCGCAAGATATACGTATCGTTGTTTCTTAACCCCCGCCGCCTTTTTCACAGCCGAAGGAACCATCGCCATCAGAACCTGACCTAGCGGGCATACATAATACGTGCTGATCCATCGGGCAAGAGACATAAGCCCGGAATCGATCAACGGCACAGCGTCTACCACTTTTTTAACGCTTTTTAGTCTAAAGCTGCGGGATGCGTGGGCCTGTTCGTCATCGAGTACCGCAACGCAAAAGCCTGTGACAGCCTTATTCTTTCTACCGAACGGAACCTCTACGCGGCTTCCGACTTCGACAGTGCCAAGCTCGGTTGGAAGGTTATAATCGAACTCGGCGTCAGCGCCCGTCTCGAACGAAACACGGATAACGCTGCCGATCTTTACCTCGTCAGCCTCTTCGATCCCGAACAGATTGGGTGTATTGTCCTTTGCCATTAGACGTAGTATACGCGATTTAACAGATTATTCCAGTTTCGGTCCGCCGCCCGATAATAAATGGTCGGAATGTCGCAGTTTAAGGTAGGAATATTCTGAAAAGCTCTTTGAAAAGTGACTAACGAAAAAAACGGGTACTGATAGAAACGGCTCAAGAAAATTGTTTCTTCTGTCCGATAAGATATTATTCTTGACAATTGGTAGCAAGGTGGGTATAATACACCCATGAGGATGGAAGTGATGATGAGGCAAGGGGTTATGGCTTTCCCTTTGACAAATTTCTTTGAGCCGTGGCACATCAGGGGTGCGCATTTTTCTAAATTTTCTCGATTTTTAGCTTGCATGGCCGATAAAGTGCGTATAGAAATAAGTTGTTAGTTGACAGGGAGATTTCCATGGATGAGAACGAATTGATAAAATTAATTGATGAGGATGTTCCTGAGGTAGGTTCTATAACTCAGGAAATGGTACGATGTACCCTTGCTTATTCGAATCAATTCAGGGGTAGCGTTCGCGCGTCCACAGGCAGAATCTACACTGACGAAGAATATACCGCCCGGCGAGACAGGGTTCTAGGTACACCCTTACCATAATTTTATCTCAAGTTACATTCTGTTATATTAAAGTGGTTTGTATACATGAACGCAGACAAGTGGAAATGCATAGTTACACTCCAACAATACCAAAAAAAAGTTTTCCTTTTAGCCGAAGAGCATGATTTTAATAATTTCAAGAGTTTCTTGCAACCTGTGCTTGAAAAACGGTCAGCATTAGATCATATTTGTAGGGCAATGTCTGTTGAGATCCAAATGAATCAGTCAGATTTGCCTGACTATATAGAAAAGAATTTTGATAAAGCGTGTGGGCATCTATATAGGTCATTTTTTGATGCAGCAGAATGGATGGGCATCATTGTGCGAGAGAAAATACAAAACCTATATTCTGGTTACGACAATGCCTGTATATCAGCCGTTTTACCGGAATACTATGGAGAAATAAGGCCAAGCGTTGAAAAGTTTAATTCTGATATTGCAGCTATTCGTAACGAAAAAGACTTCCATAAAAGCGAAAACCCGTTACAATTGGTTGAGCAAGTGGAAGAATACATGAAACAGATTGAATATCTGCTGGGGCATTTCAAAGTGATGAGTCGTAGCATACCTTCAATAGAAGAGTACAGAGAAAAACGCAAGAAAGAACAAAAAAAACAATGCATATCTAATATTGTAACAGGGGTCGTTATAGGGCTTATAATTGCGGCTGCCATAGCCGTAATAAAATGCGTATTTGTCAAAAACAATGCACCTTAATAAACACACTTAGATCGCTTCCCTTTTTAATCTTTCTTTGGTTGGTCAAATAACGCCATGTCAAACCATTTCGGCAACGCTCTATTGATCATACGCCTAAAGTCTTCCCATTTTGTCGATGTTTTCATCAATGTAGTAACCGAGGCGATATGTTCCCTGAATTTAGGGTATCCGATCTCGATGCCCCCAAGCTCTTTGGGAAGGTTATAATCGAACTCGGCGTCAGCGCCCGTTTCGAACGAAACACGGATAACGCTGCCGATGTTTACCTCGTCAGCCTCTTCGATCCCGAACAGATTGGGTGTATTGTCCTTTGCCATTAGCCGTTAGTATACGCGATTTAACAGATTATTCCAGTTTCGGTCCGCCGCCCGATAATAAATGGTTAATTTTTATTTTTTATAATAATAAGGAAAGACCGGGCGATTATCTGCCGAATAAGGATGTAAGCCTGCATATAATGAGCACCGATGGCGGTCAAGGGACGATAAATGTACCATCGCAGGCGCCGGACAGCAGCAAGTTCGCATTCGTCGATTACCGATTGGTTAAACCATAAGATCAGATTTTACGGAGAAACAAAAGTGCCACAAGAATTACAGGAAGTAATATCATTGGCAGTAGCGGTAGTCCTTGGCGGGTTGATAGGTCTTGAGCGAGAGATCAACGGCAAAGCTGCCGGTTTGCGTACAAATATATTGATCTGTCTTGGGGCGGCGGGTTTTATAGTTATCGCGAAGTATCTTGGCGCAGTCGACGGTACCGAGGACGGCAGGATGGCTGCGGGAATTGTAGCCGGCGTCGGGTTTATTGGTGCGGGAGTATTGATCCATGAGGGCAGCGGCGTACACGGGCTTACGACGGCGGCGAGCATCTGGCTCGTTTCGAGCATCGGTGTTGCGTGCGGTGCCGGGCTCTATCATATCGCGGGGGTTATAACGTTTATGGCGTTATTTGTGCTGCTTGCTTTGTTTCCTTTAACAAAGAAGATTCGCAGGCACAACCAGCGATCGACGGATGTACCGCGACGAAGGGCAACGGATTTCGACCGGCAATAAACGCCACTCAAATACGAAACTCCAGCACTCGAAAATAATCATGTTTTGCGCAATTTCAACCTGAACTACGCTGGGTGGCACGGTCAAGCTTTGCTTGGCCGTGATTAATAACTAACCCTGGGTACTTGCAACAAAACAAACCCATGCCCTGAAGGGGCTATATAAAACAACCCCGCGAAAGCTTATACCTTAGTTTAGGTCGCAGGCCTTTAGGTTATTTGCTGGCATTATAAGGCAAATTATTATACCCTAATCCCCATGATACATTTTTTACGACATCTAACAGCCGCTCCGGTCAGGCTTTTGCTTTGGCTGACCGGCTTTTTGCCCGTTATAAACAGGCTGATCCTCGCACAGATCATCTGGACGCTGACCGCCGATGTCGATGACGGATGCAATGTTATAATCCTAACCGCCAACAAAAAGGGCCTCCAGCCCGCACGCGAAAAGGCAATGGAAGTTCTTGAAAAAACACACGACGCCTCAGCGGCTGTTTCTATCGGGATGGTCGAAGCGCACGGCTGTTTCGATCCGGAAGCAGCTTATGGCTGGATACAAAAGGCACGTCAGCTTGAATGTAAGAATCTGCAAAAGCTCTTGAAGCTCGAACTGCTTATTAGCAATGACATCACAGCCGTCGATCTGGAACAGGTGATCGAGCAGATACTTTCGAGAAACGATTTGACGGGCGAATATTCACAGGCGGCGCTTTGTGCCAAAGCCGCACTTTGTTTAATGAACCGCGATTGGAACTCAGCCGACGCTCTTGCTGATCGTGTACTCGTTATCGAGGAATTGGCATGGATGCGGATGGTCAAGTGGACCACAGCGTCCGCAACCGACGATAAGGTACTTGCATCGATGCAGCAACTAAAGATAGAAAAGGCGGCGACGAAAGCAGATGAGCTGTTTTTGCTTTCGTTGGGCAAACACTTTCTCGGAGACATCGAAAATGCCAAAGCCGATTTTAAAGCAGCGGTAAAACAGGGTGCCCAGCTTAGCTATGAGAAGATGGCCTTTCCAGGGGTCAAGGAGTTTGTCTATTCGATGAAAGCCGAGTTCGAGGGGAGCGATTAGATGAACATTGAAATGATACTTTTGTTCTTGCCGGGGTTTTTGATCGGGCTTACCGTCCATGAAGCCGCCCATGCGATAAGTGCAATGTGGCTTGGCGATAGCTGCAGCGCGAAGATGGGACGCGTCAGCCTTAATCCGATGAAGCACTTATCGCCGATGGGAACTTTGGCGCTTATGTTTCTTGGTTTCGGCTGGGGTCGGCCTGTTATCGTTAACCTTTATAACTTTAAAAAGCCGAAGTTCTATTACCTTTTAAGCTCGCTTGCCGGCCCTGCCAGCAATCTGATGCTGTCAGCTATCGCACTTGGCGTTATATATCTTCGCCCGCATTGGGTCATCGAGTGGATATGTTTGTCGGTGTATCTTGTTAACGCGATCTTAGCTACTATTAATCTGTTGCCGATCCCGCCTTTGGACGGCAGCAAGATATGGCCATGTTTGATACCGGGGATGCAGCCGGTGATATCGAGGAAGTGGACGCGTGTTTGGATGGGAGTCCTTATCGTGATGATCTACACCGGGGCGACAGGTAAGATAATCGGCCCGGTGATCGGTTTCCTCGTGTCGCTGCTTCCGGGGACGGTTTGACGGCGATTTTGTATCCAAGTCTTTTCAATATTTAGTCCTCCAAAGGCGGATCTTCGATTTTGCTTACGGTACTTTTTAGTCCTCCTTTCGTTAACTGCGTGGAGTCCGCTTTGCGGGCTAATCAGCAGATCCTTCGGCTCCGCTCAGGACGACATTTTTATGTTCAAAAATGTCGTTTTGCGTTTTTGAAATTGGGCTGCCTAACAGGCAGATAATCCGCTGACTCATCAGTTTGTTTTGTGCATTTCTGCAATAAATTTGTCACCTATATTCATGTTCGTAATTGGGTTTGTTTTTTTTGCCGTTTTTTAGCTATCTCCTTAATTC
>JAGLHQ010000183.1 GCA_023143375.1 Planctomycetota bacterium | reverse complement strand
TTTTTGTATGCCCAGAAGCGTCGGCGGAAAACCGATAGAAAAGGCTTCGACCTTTATCCCGCTAACTTTCGCTACGATAAAGTGCCCGAACTCATGTATCATGATAACGGCACCGAAGCCGATAGCCACGATCAAAATATTGCCGATTACCGGAAGCGACGCGGCAAAGGATCCCGGCGTCCTGAAAAACAAAAACCATACGACCGCAGCTATGGCAGGGATCGCGATTAACACTTTCTTTAGTGGTGAATCTTTCTTTTCGGACATATATCTAAACCTTATAAATAATAGAATGATTACTTTATACTTAAGGGAACCTCTAATACGCTTAAATCGTCAAAGCAGCGGCAATACCTTTAAGCTAACTTTCGCTCTTTTTCGTGAAAAAGGCGGTTTTCAGCGTCCCCCTTATATGTTCGCTGAAGTTTTTTGTTCGATAAATTCGATGACCTGCCTCCTGGCCCACACATCGACCTCAAACAGCTCGTCCAGAGTTTCGCATTCAGTGGTATCGTGTTTTTCAAGGCAGTGCTCGATTATCCGTGTTATCATCGCAAACTTTATCTTCCCTGCCAGGAATTCCTCGACCGCCTGTTCGTTGGCTGCGTTAAAGACAACCGGCAGCGATCCGCCTTTTTTCGCCACCTCAAAACCGAGCTTTAGCGACCTGAAAGTTTCAAGGTTCGGCTTTTGAAAATTCAACGTCCCAAGCTCGTCGAGCTTAAGCCGATTGGTGATACCCCGCAGGCGTTTCGGATATGTAAGGGCATACTGTATCGGAAGCGTCATATCAGGCGTCCCCATTTGCGCGATAACCGACCCGTCGTTAAACTCCACCATCGAATGAACGATAGACTCCGGATGAACCAGCACGTTTATCTTTTCCACCGGCGTATCGAACAGCCACACTGCCTCGATAATTTCCAGAGATTTGTTCATCATCGTCGCAGAATCTATCGTGATCTTAGGCCCCATGTCCCACGTCGGATGATCCAGCGCCTGGGCAAGCGTTACGTCTTCAAGCTGGTCGGGACTGAATTCTCGAAACGGACCGCCCGACGCGGTCAGGATTATATTGTTAACCTCGCTCGTCTTTCCCGCCTGAAGGCACTGAAAGATCGCAGAGTGTTCGCTGTCAACCGGAAGGATAGCAGCATCGTTTTCCCGGGCGATTCGCGTCAGCATTTCGCCGGCGATAACCAGCGGCTCTTTGTTTGCGATGGCAAGAGTCTTGCCTTTTTTAGCAGCTTCCAGAACCGCAGGCAAACCCGCTGCACCTACGACTGCGGTGATAACGATATCGATCTCGTCGAGCGTCGCGATATCAATAAGGCTTTGCGGACCGGAGAGTATCTTACCGGAATAATCGCCCAGCTTTTCCTTTAGCGAGGTATAGTTTGCATCATCGGTAATGCTTATGTAGGCCGGCTGATAATCGAGAGCCTGTTGAGCCAGCAGATCGGTGCTGGAATGGGCGCTTATCGCAGTGACACGGTATTCCTCACCTAAAGCCGCGATAACCTTAAGCGAATTTTTGCCTATCGATCCGGTCGAACCTAAAATTGCAATGTGCTTAGTCATAACGATACAGTATCGCGCACAAACGCGTATGTCAAGCAGGCACTGCGAAAAACCGTTTTTAGGACATGCGCCCGCCGGTAAAGGGTTAATGTGGGCTCTTAATCCGTTGTCGTGAAGAATGCTTGTTCGGTTTTTTTAGAAGACGCTGATTCCTTTTGCGATTTTGGAAGACTAAAGCAGAAGTGGCACCCGTGATCAGGTGTGCTTTCAACCCATATCTTGCCGTGATGCATCTCTACGATCTCTTTGGTGATCGTAAGTCCGAGTCCCGTCCCGTGATCGCCTTCGCCAACATGTTTTTCGATTTGAACAAACCGGTTAAATACTTTATCGAT
>JAGLHQ010000182.1 GCA_023143375.1 Planctomycetota bacterium | reverse complement strand
GGCATCTACCAGATGAACCGTTATGTCGCCGGTGTTTTCCGGAACGAACTTAATAGCGTTTGTTATCAGGTTTATAAGCACCTGTGCGATCCGGTCATGGTCGGCATCGATAAACAACTCTTCGTCGGGCATCAGCATGGCAATATTTGCATTTTGTTCTTTCGCAAGGTGCCCCATGGAGCTGACGACATCGGTGATGATGTCCTGTATAGCAAAGCGTTTAATATTTAGGTTCAGCTTTCCTACGTCGATCTTTGAAAGGTCAAAAAAGTCATTCGATACACGTGCCAGCCGATCGATGGTCTGGACGGCAGTTTCCAGGTTTCTTCTCAGCTTTGGTTCTATCTTTCCGTCAACGCCTGCAAGGGCGTTCGAGAGGATGTTTTTAAAGATAGTAAGAGGTGTTCGTAATTCGTGCGCCACATTGACTACGAACTCGGTTCTCATATTAGAATGATCTTTTAACTCTTTGTTTAATTCTACAAGCTCGCGGGTTCTTTCATCGACTCGTTTTTCAAGCTCTTCGTTGATCTCCTGCAGAAGTTTTTCCTGCTTCCATTTGACGCTAAGAGCCGTTGCGAACTGGACAACTTCCTGGTGATGGAAAGGTTTTTGTATGTAGAGAAGTTTGTCAACCGGCGGAACCTGCCTGGCGATATGCTGAGGAGCAATGTCTGAAAACCCCGTGACGATCACGATCTGGATATTAGGGTCCAGATCTCGTATTACCTCTGCCGCTTTAATGCCATCGATACCAGGCGGCATACGCATATCGATAAATACAACGGAAAAGGGCTTTTGCGTCTCTACCGCAGCTTGAACCGTTTCTATCGCCTCGACGCCCTGTTTGCAGCAAGTAAGCTCAAAAGTTATTTCAGAACCATGCTCTTGCGGTTGCTCGCTGGTGTCGTTTTCGGCGAAGAGTTTGTTAGCAAGCCGCATCGCCTCGTCGGCTGATTCGGAACCATTGGTCTGCCCCGAGAGTATCTTTGTATACGAATCGAGTATCCCCTGTTCGTCATCGACGGCAAGAATTCTGAATATCTTGTTTTCGTTCGTACTCATAAAAGCTCTTTATATATTATTGGGTTGCCGGAATCAAAACATGGAACCTTGTCCCGGTTTCCTCGGCACAGTTCTCTGCATAAATATTTCCGCCGGTTGCATTAAGCGTATTGGCACACCAGTGCAGCCCAAGTCCGGAGTGTTTGCCTTGTTTTGTCGAGAAACCACTCTCGAAAATATGCTCTAAGTCATCGCCGTTTATACCGGCACCGTTGTCCGTTACGACGAACTCGGAGAGATCGACACCGTTTTTGACACGAGTTCCAAGCTTTACGGTTATCTTGCCGTTACTCTTGCCGGTCTGCAATATCGACTCTGCCGAATTTAGTAACAGATTAGAAAATATCTGAACCAGCGAAATGCGGTTTGCTTTCATAGTTTTATCGTCAAGAGTTTCGTCCAGTTCGATGCTGATAGATTCGGTCGTCTCTTTAGGCATCATCTTGATTACTTCTGATAAAAGTTCGTCAATTCGGAAAATCTCCAGTGGCTGTTCTGCGTGGCTTACGTGGTCTTGATCGGCGAGCATTTGCTCGATCCGGTTGATAGGAACCGTAAGGTCGGCAAGTCCGGTGCGGAAACTCGTTACCAGTGCGAAAATGCTTTTGCTTCCGATCTCGATAAAGTTATTAAGATCGTGTTCTCGTTGCGGATCGCAAGCGCCGGCCCTGAGCTCATCCTTTGCCTGTTGAACATGTTCCAGCGGTGTATTGTTGATCTTATTTGCAAGGCATCCGATCTCGCTCGTTACGTATGTAAGAGCGTTCCGTACATTATGAAGCGCCCCGGATGCCATCTCGGATATCCCGGAGCGATAAGATTGCTCCATAAGAGTTTTGCGGGCGTCAACCAGTTTGCCTACCATGTAGTCAAACTGTTTACACAGAGTCCCAAACTCATCGCCCGTTTCAAGCGATAGCTTCAGTGTCATATCGTCCGTCTCAGCTACCTGGACAAAATGGTCCTTAAGTTTTCTAACAGGGTTAAGTACTACTATTTGGATCGTGACAAAAAGAACGCCGGTTAGCACAAGACAGGTAGCGAACAATGCCGATATGAAATACACCGAGGTCTGTTTCCCATGCATAAATATATCGCGAGGCATATTGACTTTTGCTATTAAACAGGGATTTCCAAGAATGTCATTTACCTGTAAATAACCGGCAATATTAGACTCGCCAAGTAATTGTGAAAAAGTATCTGCATTCGCAAGAGCTGCTTTAGCCGTCTTGAGGTCATCGCTCATCGAACTCAAATCTGCTTGAGTAAAGGTAAGCGAGAGTCTGGTTCGTTCTGCGAGTACTCCAATTTGTTGATCGTTAAAGTATTTGCCCGCAACGAAAGTTCCGCAGATCGGACCATATTGACTGTTTGATGCGGGCCACGAAGATAACAAAACAGGCTCGTCGGAGACCATAACAATACCGCTTTTACCATCTTTGGAATTGGCGTGGGTTAATAGAAATTTTGTGGATTTTATATAATCCTTCAAATTCTCAGGGACATCCACCTCAACGGATTCGACAAGATCGAAGCCCTTCGCGTAGACTATTTCGTTTGAGTTATTTACGAAGATCATAAAGTTAAGACCGGTATTGGCAAATGTTGAATCAGCAAGATTATTTCCTACATAGCTATCATCTTTGCCTAATATAAAATTTCTTGTGTCGTCCCAGGGAGCCCAGTCTTCAGCGGTAGATGCCATGCGGTTGATTTCATTGGTGAGTGCTTCATTTACACGTTCAATGTTTGTATTTATATTTTCCTGTTCGAGTTGTGCAAAACCGCCAAGGATGATATAGTGCGAACTTACATAAAGAAGTGTCAGTGCAACCAAAAATGTAGCGACGGTGATTGACAGTATTTTTTTTCTAAGTGTCATTCTGTTCCTTTCTCAGTACGTTTCTTCGCACCCTATTTATGCGGTATCGTGTTTTCGGCACTTTCTTTGAGTTCCTTAGCCGCGAAATGCACAGTTCCTTTTCTTTTTTAAAAAAACCGATGACGAGACAAAAAAAAAGTTTTTATAGGTCCTTCAGAGGATCGGAAGCTTTTATTTTGAAAGGTTTTCGCTTATAGGACGTAACGATAATGGGCCTTAAGTGCTTTTTTGTTATCAGCTTACGTTTCTTAACCAGTTTAGCTATCTTAACTGCTCAACTGACGTTGCCGTCCGATAATAATTTCTGTTATTCTAAAAAAACAAAGGTTTTTATGTGAATAATTCCTTGACAATTGATATTGTCGATGGTTAAATTAGGCCATAAAGGCAAAATGGATAAAGGAATATATGCCAAATTTCATTAAGGGGACAAGGATGGATAAAATAAAGAACCTTTACACAACTGGCGAAGCAGCGGATATATGTAGTGTCAGTCAGCAAACGATCATACGTTGTTTTGATTCGGGGAGGCTTCAGGGCTTTAAGATACCCGGCTCGAAGTTTCGCAGGATACCTCGCGAAAGCCTGATCAAATTCATGAAGGACAACGCGATCCCGCTGAACAATTTAGACAGCGGAAAAAAGAAGATACTTATCGTTGACGACGATCCCGAGATACTCGAGTTGATGGTAGACGTTCTAAGTCGCGATGGCCGATTCGAGTTGAGAACTGCTTCAAGCGGTTACGACGCCGGTGTACTAACGCACAAGTTCGGTCCGGACCTTATTATACTGGACTACATGCTTCCGGATGTTAATGGAAATGTCGTTTGCAAAACCATAAAGAGCAACCCCGATTTCGTCAACACCCGCATCATCATCGTCAGCGGCGTAGTAAACCGTGACGAGATAGAGGATCTTCTTGAAGCCGGCGCAGAGGAATTTGTACAAAAGCCTTTCAATATTGCGGAACTTACACAAAAGATCGCAGGCGTTCTGCAATTACAGTAGAGGCAAAGATCGGCAGAAAATCATTTTTATACCAGGCATAAAGGATTAGAGGTATCTAATGGTCAACTCAGCAAATAATCCCTCTGTCGCAAGACAGGTAGAGCTTATAATTCGTAAGCTTAATTCTTTATCGGCATTGCCGGAGGTGCTAAGCGGTTTCATAACACGTTTAGGCACCGGCGATCTCGACGTCAAAGCTGTTAGTGAGATCATAGAAAACGATCCGGCTCTTACCGCAAAGATATTCTCAATGGCCGATCGGCAGGGCATCGCTTTTAACAAACGTAACCCCGTCGTCGCCGATGTTCTTTCAAACATGCCTTCGCAAGCGGTACGCGATGCCGTTATGTCGATGAAGGTCGTTGACGCCTTTGACGCCGATTACGATCCTGACAGTAAACGTATCCTGCCCAGAAAGCAGCTTGGATACCACGCCATCGCCGTTGCATGCTGTGCAAAAGAGATAGCTGCCATGGTTCTCGGAGAAAAGGAAAAGCAGTTGGCCTTTACCGCCGGTTTGCTTCACGATGTCGGAAAGCTTGCCATAGAAGAAGCGATGCCGAAAAGTTTCGAGAAAATTGTAAAAGAAGCACGCGATACAAATGCCTCGATGAGTACCGTAGAGCAAAAGCACCTCGGCCTTGACCACGCCGTCATCGGAAAACGCCTCGCACAAAAATGGCAACTGCCAAACGAGGTTGTCATGGGAATATGGCTCCATCATAGCGACGCTGAGGTCATCACCGAAAACATTCCCGGCGCAAAGATCGCCGGCGTAATTCGCCTGGCAGACATACTCGCAAGGCAGGGCGGCTTCGGAATTTCCGGAAGCTGCGACCAATGCGACGGCGTTGCAGAACTTGCAAAGGCTCTGGACATTTCCCCGGGACAGCTTGAGCAGATAAAACAAAGACTTGCGTCGGAAGTTTCAAGACGCGGCGACCTGCTCGGCCTTTCAACGCCCGGAGGCGCCACAGCCTATTGCGGGCTCATGCACAAAACCGCTGCAAAGCTTACACATCAAAACTCAGAGCTTACGACAAGCAACGTCCAGCTTGCTGTAAACTCTGCTAATATGACTTTCGTAAAAGATTTCCTGCTTGGTGTAAACACCTCTATGACTGCCTCGGATGTCGCCGCGAAATTCGCCGCCGGTTTCAAAAAGCAATTTCAAACGGGGCCGGTAATAGTTTACTTAGATGCCGTCGAGAATAATGGTTACATAGAGACAGTCATCGCCGATGATTCCGGCAATATTGATTTAAACTTTGTCGCAACTCCGGATGATGATTCACTGGATACTATTTTCGGTGCAGGCTTTGCCATGATCGATGCCGAAGGTCATTTCGACTGGTTGTTCGAGCAACTCGACATTATTATAAACACCGCAAGGTCAAAGGCTATTGCACTTATATCCAAGGGCAAGCTTGTCGGCGGCCTTATCTTCGAGCAGAGAATGCCGAACGATCCAGCCGAGCAGCTAGAGATGTTCAAGCTAATCTCGGCGATGGGTGCGTCAGTTCTGGACTTAGCGGTCGTCAGCACCGAAGCAGGCAGGCTCGCCGAGCGTTTCGCGGACATCCTCGGCAGGCTAAAGGCCTCACGCCAGAAATTACTCGAAGGCAGCACACTTACCGCCATCGCAGAAACCGCTGCCGGCGCGGGCCACGAGCTTAACACTCCGCTGGCGGTAATATCCGGCAGGGCACAACTGCTTTACGAAGGTGAGACAGACGAAAACAAAAAGCAGATGCTAAAGCAGATAACTGACAGGACAAAAGAGATATCCGGCATCGTCACCGATCTGATGAACTTTGCAAATCCAAAAGACGCAGACGCAAAGACCATATCCCTCAGCGTCCTGATGGCAGAGGCGGCAGAGGCGGCAGCACAGGACGGCGGCTTAACCATGCTCGACCTCAATGCCGACGACGTTGACAACCTTGGCGACGTACTCGTTGACAAGCAGCAGATCGTTACTACCTTAGCGGCGATCCTTCTAAACGCGAGCCAGTCTTATGCTTCGGGCACCGGACCGATAAAGATAAATGGCAAATGCCCGCAGGTACCGTCGATGGTGACTTTCCAGATCATCGACACCGGACAGGGGATGACCGCCGGGACCATCGATAAGGCTACTCGTCCATTCTTCTCGGCAAGGCAGGCAGGCAGATCGAGGGGGATGGGCCTTGCCCACGCAGAACGACTCTTAAAGCTCAACAACGCCGGCATGCAGATATCCAGCACACCCGACAGCGGAACAGCCGTTACGCTGTCACTGCCAAAGGCATAGGGACCCCAAACCCTAAGCACTAAATCCGATCCGCCTGAGGCGGACTAAACAAGCACGAATAACCAAAATTCAAATAATCGGATGTTCCATAATTTTTTTTTGCGGCTTCAATTTTGGTAATATTTCCCATTAGCTATTACCCCAACGCCTCCGTTACCCGCGCAGCAATACTGTAAAAGCATTTTTTAGAATGAAACACCCAACAGCACAACTTTGTGCATGGATTCACACTGTTTATAGAGCTTTGCATGTCAGGATAATGACCAAGAGGCGCTAAAGCGAGGCCTGTTTTGAGCCGATGAAACAGTCGGAAGCACTATCACCTGTTTGCGATGAAAGAGGGAATAAGTGAGTAGACAAAAGAACCAAAGAGCTCGTCGGGCCGTCAAAAAGCTAAACGAGATAAGACATAGACAAGAAAAGAAGATCGACATACTTTGCAATGATATGGTCGGCGCTCACCGCGATTTTATCGATCGGTTAAAGGTTGCCAATTTCTCGATCAGATTTTACGAGTCGATCGTTGGGAAAAACGATTTGCAAATCCTTATGAGCGCATCTGCCGGTTTTATCCGCGATAACATTGCAGAGGTAAGGGTAGCTGCCTTCCTTCTGGATGACGACGGTTTTCAATTGCACATGGCAGACGATAACCGCCCAATAGAGGTCGATCAGCCTCGTCTGGAAAACTGTTTTAGCCTGAGACTTGTCGAAGCTATCTGCAAAGCCAACAGTGTTTGCTCGCTTGACGAAATGCTGCAAATGGGCCTAAACGCAGAGATCACGGACCTGACCAGAATATCGGCAGCATCTATGCCGCTGGGCAGTTTCGGTAAAGGCGTCGGATTCATACTGATATACCGCGATGCAGACAGCAAACTTGGCGCACAGGAACTTGGGTGCCTAGGAGCGATCACGCAGGGACTCTACCGAGCGATCGAATCGGTACGTCAATCCACACAAGCCAGCGAAATCTAATCATCGACTTCTAAAATTGCAAATTGGGCTGCCTAATAGGCAGATAATCCGCTGATTCTTTCGTTTGTTTTGTACATTTCTGCAATAAATTTGCGACCCATTTCATGCTCGTAATTGGGTTTGTTTTTTTCCGGCGATTTCCGGCTATCCCCTTAAGTCATTATTTTTGCTTGTCTTACAGTTGTTTTGGTGATTATTAAATTGGGTTTGTTTTCCATAATTTACTGTTTCGGCTTTAAGCCTTAATACTTACAACTTACTGCATTTTTTACCGCTGAGGTCGCAGAGACCGTTTATCACTTATCCATTATTAAATTTCCAAAGACCGCCATCGCTCTACAGGAATAACTGCATAAATATGCCGTAAGCCCTTCACTTATATTATACACTATATATACAACAAGTCAAGTAGGTTGTATAAAGATTTAACAAAAATTTTTAGCGGTTCTTTTGGTCAACTGTTGCGTTACTTGGCATATCCCTAATCCTCAATGTATAACAATACGCATCCGGTATAGGGAAAGCCAAAAGCCTTGCATTTGAAACAAAATTCCTCGCTAAAATACACGCTTTAGTGATAAAAAGAGGTCGTTATGAACGAAAAGAACGCAAAAAGAAGGGAAAAGAAAGCAAAAAAATGCTGTTTTAGCCACGAATCATCACGAATTTTCACCCACAGAGAAAAGACATTCCAGCCTTCGGCTGGATTAAAAGGTTGTTTTTTGCCACAGAGGAAAAAGAGGACACCGAGGACACCGAGAGGAAAGGCTGTTTTTTAGACAGGATCACAGGATAAACGGCATCAAGCAAAGAAGTTCCGGCCCTTGGCCGGACTAAAAGGTTGTTTTTAACCGCGGATTTCACGGATTACACGGAGAGAAAAGGCTGTTTAAAGATTGTAATCCTGCATTTGACCCATCCTTAGCGTTATATCCCCCGTTATCCTCGATGAGCCGTTTGAACACGGGTCTGTTTCCCCCGGCATGGGGGTGCTTGTGAAATATTTTTTTTGATAACTTTACTTACATAACCCTGTTTTGCGGGATAAACCTTTGTTTCGGGTTAAATATTGGCTATATGGTTGGCCATGTTGGCTTACGGTTGTAAAGCGTTGTAAAGTGGCTAAAAGACAACAACTGAAATAATCTTCAGCGGATGTGCGAGCGACCTTTGATATGCTGTCATTATATCCGGAAGATGGAAGCTTACAACAGGTTATTCATAGATGGGTCGTTTCCGGCCCTTGGCCGGACTAAAAGGTTATTTTTTCCTCTGTGGCCAAGAAAAAGGGTGCGCTAAAGCACACCCTACGGTTGAGGACATGGTTTCGTTGTAATGGATCCCAGCTTTCGCTGGGATGACAAGGGATGGTGTTTTTTTCCGCATGGGCAACGAGTTGCCCATCCTACGGATTTTGTACTTCTTTCAGGATCATCGAAACATATTCTTCCAGCTTGCTTTCGATAAGCTCTGTAAGTTCCATCTTTTGTTCTATGGTTTGCGGTTCTATCCCGAAAAAGACCACCTCTTTGGGGCATTCGCCCAGTTGTTTGGAAAGTTCTATTACCTTGATGATGTCCGAGTCGTGAAGTGACAGGTGGCTCAGTTTCTTAACTGTCTGAACATCTTCCGGCGTGAAGCGTTTTATTGTTCCGGGTTCTGTTCCCATTAATGCACAATCGATGATGATCGCTTTTTCTCGTCCGGCGATGTATGTAAGGACTGTCATCCCGCCGGTGCCCGCATCAATAAAATCGGCCCGGGCATCGCTGCCGCAGGCCGAATTTAATTTCTCAATAAGTTTTGTGCCGATGCCCTCGTCAGCCATCAAGGGGTTTCCCAACCCCAGGACTATGATCGGTTTCCTCATGTTATCTCACGAACTCGACATTAAGGAAGTGTGTCGAACATGAGATACACGGATCATAAGAACGGATGAGCATCTCCATCGTCTGACGCAGTCCGTCTTCGCCAAGATGCATGAATTCCGGTACCAGTTTTTCAAAGTCAAGCTGCATGTTCGCATGGTTCTGATTGGTCGGGATACACATATTACCCCATGTACACTTCAGATCCTTGTCGAACTCATAGCTGTGGAAGAGTATACCTCTCGGTGCTTCTACAGCAGCATGACCTCTGCCCGGTTTCGGATTGATCTTGACTTTCTCAGTCTTAAGTCCCTTTGTTAGCAACTTATCGATCAGCTCGATTGCCTTTTCAGTGACATGAGCTGCCTCGGCGAGCTGGGCAACACTGTTCATGTATGGGTTGCAGCAGCCTTTTACAAGGCCGAACTTCTCGGCAACCGCTTTGCCCAACGGTGATATTTGTTCTGCGTTATTATTAAATCTGGCAAGGGCCCCGGTCGCGTATGACTGGCGGTTCCACTTTGTCCATTTTGCAGTCGATTGTTCCACCACATACTCGTTTGCAACCTTTTCCCAATTCTTAACCGGCATTGTTTTGCCGTCAGTCGACTGGATGTCGCCATGGTAGAAAGCGTAGTTGTTTTTTTGTGCCAGCGATACGTATTCGGTATCCCGCTCGAAAGCGGGCAGATTACCGGCGACGCTGAGAACAACGTCTACGATCGCAAGCAGCGTATCGACGAGGTTCTTTAGGTTGTCCTGTAATTGTCTTAGCTGTGCTTCTGTAGGTATCTGCGAGAAGCCGCCGGGGATAATGGTAATAGGATGTGTGATTCGCCCTGCGAGTATCTCGGACCATTCGTTGGCAACTCTGTGAGCCTTAATGATCGCCAGAACGGCATCGGGAGCAGCGGCAACCAGCGGGACCACCGAAGGGGCGCTGAACAGGTCGGGAGCGACCAGGTAGCCGACGTGCAGTACGTGGCTCTGAAGCTGTTCCGAGAAGTGCATCAGCAAACGCAGGTCGTCGGTCTGCTCTGAGACCTTGATGCTGAGGGCATCTTCGACCGCTTTTGTAGCTACCAGCGAGTGGCTGATCGAGCAGATACCGCAGATGCGGCTGACGATAGTCTGGATGTCGTCATAGTCGCGTCCTCGTACCATCGCCTCGAAGAAACGCGGAGCTTCCGGGACCTGCCATTGGCACTTTTCTACGGTACCGTCTTTTATGTTTACCACGATGTTTCCGTGCCCCTCAACTCTTGTAAGGTGCTTTACTTTGATATTTATATTTTCGCTCATAATGTGGGTCCTTGTTTACTTCCGAACAAAACCATTTTACTTTTTAGTTGATCTACGGTGAGCCCGTATTTATCCATAACATCGACAGCGGCGTTGACATTCGGGTCGTCGACATATCCGCGGCATCCGAAGCATCGGTAGCTGGCGGTGGGGCACTTTGCTCCGCAGCCGGCCCGAATGATAGGCCCGAGACATATTTCGCCGTATTCCCAACGGCAGACATTTTCATTCTTTTTGCATTCGACGCAAACGGGATAGTCCGGTATTTCAGGAGCCTTACCCAGCAGCAGCGAACGAATGATACTGCCGAACTCCGCTTTTTCAATCGGACAGCCGTGTACTTTGTAATCGACTGTTACAACTTCATCGACTGCCTTGGTCATCGCTGTTTCGAGATGGGGCATCGTAGAGGCGTCACTGTAAACGCATTTCTTAACCTCTTCGAGATCGTCGAAATTGTTTTTCAGTTTGTTTAATCCGCCGGTTGTCGCACATGCGCCTATTGCGATCAGAACCTTTGCCTTGCTGCGAATGTCCTTGATACGCTCTTCGTCTTCAGGACGGGTGATGGACCCTTCGATGATGGCGATATCGTACTCTTCGCTTTGCTCGCTCATAGCTTCTCGCCATTCGACGACGTCGACGGCACCGATCAGGTCGAGAATCTCTTCTTCGAGGTTAACGATCTGAAGCTGGCAGCCCTCACAGCAAGCGAAATCAAATATAGCTACTCTTGGTTTACTCATTTATATAGCCTCCGGTATGTTTGCCAAATCAGAATAACGATAAACCGGCCCGGACTGACAGACATACTGGCCGTTCATTTGGCAGTGCCCGCATTTCCCAACGCCGCATTTCATCCTTCGTTCAAGGTTTACAAAAATATTTTCG
The DNA here is from genome assembly GCA_023143375.1 of Planctomycetota bacterium. Classification (GTDB taxonomy): domain Bacteria; phylum Planctomycetota; class Phycisphaerae; order Sedimentisphaerales; family Anaerohalosphaeraceae; genus JAFGKL01. Next base: position 2,449 of record JAGLHQ010000182.1, on the reverse strand, counting down.
TGCGATACTTCCTTTTCCTGCAGTACCATCAATACGAATTTGTACATGATCGGCGGTCCGCAGATAAGGTTGACCGCTTTTGTCAGGTCGATCCCATCTATCTTATCTATCAGTGTCGTTACAACACCAACGTTGCCGTTCCAACTGTCATGTGCAACATCGATGGTTTCAAGGACCTGAACGCCGTCGACGCCTGCCCATCTCTCAAGCTCGTCATGATAGATGCGCTGGGCGAACTCTTTGGTTCCCTGAAGGATCGCGATCTTTCCAAAGTCTGCCCGGTTGTCCATGATATAGTTGATCATCGATCGCTGCGGAACAAGTCCGATCCCGCCGCAGACGAATACAAGGTCCTTGCCTTTCATCTCGTCGATGGGGTATCCGGAACCGAAAGGCCCCCTGATACCGAGCTTATCGCCGGCCTGCATTTGGTGCATGATGTCGGTTACCCGGCCCGCTTTTCTGATGACCATGTCAAAGCCGGCTTCTGTTGGCGACGATGAGATAGAGATAGGTGCCTCGCCGATACCGGCGATCGATACCTCGACAAACTGCCCCGGCTTGTGGCCGATGTCATGATCAAGGTGCATGTACATCTCTGTCTCATTCATCATGGCAACCTTGGTTATAGGTGCCAGTTCCGGCAGATAGATGCTTTTTTCAGTACTGTTGCAATCACACATTTAAACAACTCCTTATTATCAGTTACCCATTAGGGTTTAATGTCTTCCAGTAATCTGTTATAAACGGCAACCGGGTTTGCGATATCCGGAACGCACGCTCCGACACATCTGCCGCATCCGACGCATGCGACCTGTCCGCCGATCTTGGTCGGGACGTATTTGCCTTTTCTGTATAGCCTGTGGCGGAATCGCGATTCTTTTTGCTTTCTAAAGTTATGGTCGCCGGCGACGTTTGCAAAGTCCTTAAGCAGACAGCCGTCCCATGAACGCTCCCGCTGGCCGTCCTTTAGGTTCCAGTTTACAAGGTCCTGAACATCGAAGCAGTAGCACGTCGGGCAAGTTGTATTGCACGATCCGCATGAGAAGCATGTCTTTGCTTTTTCCTCCCATACCGGGTGTTCGTAGGCCTGTTCAAGCAGGCTTGAAAGCTCCGAAGGCTTGCAGTTTAGCGTATGCTTGTCAAGATCCTTTTTGTTAGCTTCCTGTATCGCGGAACGTTTTGCGATATCCTTATCGTCGGCATCTGTTGCATCTACAGCCGTTGCCAGCAGTGCTTCGCCTTTTTCTGTTATCGCTTCTGCAACGTATTCTTTGCCTTTTCCAAGGTCCGTTAGCAGGATGTCGAATCCTTTCTCGACGACAGCCGTTTCCATCGAAGAGGCAAATATATTCTCAGATGCGTTCACTACGTCGCACGCGATGACAGTGATGTTGTTTCTTCTTGTCATGTAGTGCGTGTCATACTCATCCTGGCTGAAAAGCTCGTCCATCTGGTTGATGGCGATCATATCGTAAGGATGAACTCCGACGAGGATAAGCTTTTGCTCGTCTACGTGCTGCTTGCTTTCGCCTTTCACTTCATAAGTGAGCAATGTTTCGGTTTGCGGAAGCATATACTTTTTGGGCGGTATAAGCGTCACGTCATAATCGAGCCTGAGCTGATCGGCGTTTTCCAGCGGTCCGAAAGCGAATTTGTTTCCTTTGGCCTGAACCTTTTCTTTGACACCGACAACGCTTTGATCCGAGGCGATCATCGAGTCTACAAAACTTTTAAAAACATCTTTGTTTAACTTTTTAATACTCATGGTTTCTTTTCCTGATTCAATAGTTTAGGTGTAGTACGGTAAAACACTAAGTTCGACTGCAATATCTATTGTAATTACTTTAACTCTTTTGGGTACTTTAAGATAGCAAGGTGCGAGATTTAGAATGCCTTTGATGCCGCAAGCGACGAGAATATCTGCGATATTCTGCGCATTTTCGGCAGGAACGGCAAGTATTGCAAGCTTAATATCTTCATTTTTTATATTTTCTAATTTGGCAACATCTTCGATAATGACCGATCCGATCTTTTTGCCGATCCTTTTTTCGGATGCGTCGTAGGCGGCGGCGATGTCAAACCCGTACATCTTAAAGCCGGGGTATGACGTCAAGGCGGTCCCTAGTTTACCTACACCGACCAAGACCGCTTTTTGAACGACGTCAAGCTTTAGTGCCTTTCGTACGTGCTTTCTTAGGTCGCTTATCTTGTAGCCGGTCCCGCGTGTCCCGAACGCACCGAAGTATGACAGATCCTTGCGAACCTGCGGCGAATGAATATGCAGCAGGTCGGCGATATCCTTTGACGAGACATATTCCGAGTCCTGCTCGGGCATAAACGATAACGCCCTGAGGTACATCGGCAACCTCTTTATGGTTTCGTCTGGTATCTTTTGATATCTCATTTACGGTCTTATTTGGTTACGATCCGGTAATTAATCGGTTCG
>JAGLHQ010000181.1 GCA_023143375.1 Planctomycetota bacterium | reverse complement strand
CGAAAATATGCTGTCATGTATGACCTCAGCGGCACCGGTTCACCTGCCGAAATACAGGAAGTCGTAGACGACTGGAAGTACCTCGTCGATACTAAGCTGGTAGGCAGAGATCCTGCCGACGATGGCTACATGACTCATAACGGTAAGCCTGTTGTCGCTGTATGGGGTCTGGGCTTCGGACGTGTATATGAAGGAGAGGAAAGTCGTGATCTGATCGACTTCCTGAAAAATGACCCCGTCTATGGCGGCAATATTGTCATGTTAGGTGTAAATGATAGCTGGTCTGCGAATACTGATACCTACTTCCAGCAGACACTACAGATCGCAGATATTATCAGCCCATGGATGGTTGGAAGGCCCGATAATACCGCCGAGGTCACTGCCTGGGCCAGCGGAAATGGGCGGAGAGACAAGGACTGGTGCGATGACAATAACAAAGAATATCTCCCGGTCATCTTTCCCGGATTCAGTTGGTACAATATGCATTACGACATTGATCCGACCCCATTAAACGATATCCCACGCCATGGCGGACAATTCCTGTGGGATCAGGTAAATGCCTGCATCTCCACTCTCGGTGTGAACATGTTATATGTAGCTATGTTTGACGAAGTCGATGAGGGTACTGCTATCTTTAAGGTTACCAACGATCCGCCGGTAGTTCTCCCGTCCGTGTTTTTAACTCCTGACTACGATGGCTATGACTTGCCAAGTGACGAATATCTCTGGCTCGTTGGACAGGCAGGCAAGGGCCTCCGCGGCGAGATAGCAGTCGATCCCACCAGACCCGAACGAACTGGATGTGCCGGACCGGCCGATTTTGATTGCGATGGAGATCTCAATATAGATGATATCTCTTACATGGCAAATGTCTGGTTGACAGCCGATCCCACAGCCGATATCGCTCTACCGGCAGATGGCATCGTGAATTTACTGGATTTTTCAACATTGTCGCTGGAATGGAGCAGCGTCAGTCAAGTAGTAGCTTACTTGAGACTGGATGAGACGACAGGTGCTGTAGCCGCAGATGACTCTACGAATGGTTATGATGGCACCTTGATAAATATGGACGACAGCGACTGGGTACCCGGCAATACAGGTAACGCACTGGACTTTGACGGCGTTAATGATTATGTTACCATCGATGGTGTATGTGTTGCGATGGCCGGCGGGGATGTTACTGTAAGCGCATGGATGAAAGCTGCCGCACTTAACCCAGCCATGCAGTTTATCATCGCAATAAACAGTTCGACCGGTGACAATAAATTGATGTTTGGCACCCGGGCCAATACTGCCACGCTCAGTTTTGCCGATTCTGAGCCTGTATGGTATGATACAACGGCAACGGTGATCGACAACACGTGGCACCACATCGCCTATGTTCTTGATGATAGTTCTAACACTGTTACTATTTACGTAGACGGCAGTGAAGCCTTGAGCTTTACGTCAACTGTATCTGTTGTCGCTACAGATATTTTTTCGCTTGGACAGGAATACGATACAGGAATGACAACCGGCGATTTTTATGACGGACAACTCGACGATGTCAGGGTCTATGATCGTGCGTTAAGTGAAGCGGAAATCATAGCACTCGGTCAATAACATTGAGTTATTGCTAATGATTTGATCACATGATCCAATCATAATTTATGTGCGAAAGGAGCCCGGAGGCGGCCACGGCGGTCTCTGGATTCCTTTATTACTGGCGGTGTTTGGTTGATTATACCTAAAATTGCTACTGATCCGACCACAAACCGGCTGGTAACGAATTACGATAACTATTTCAGCTTATATTTGTATATTTTTTTAAAAAAAATGCCCTATTGAGATTTAAATACGTATAATGAACACGTGGTGTGTTATTTTAATTTTTGCTTTGATGTTTTGAGAGGCAAATATACGGTAAAAGTGTATTGAACGCGGTTTTTAGATATTTTGAGGGCTAACTTTATTGAGTGAGGAAAAACAATGTTGAGCGGAAAACTACTTAAATCGCAGAAAAAAGGTTTTACATTAATCGAACTGCTGGTTGTTATCGCGATCATAGCATTACTGCTTTCGATACTGATGCCGGCGTTGAATGCCGTCAAAGAGCAGGCCAGAACGATTGTTTGTGCATCAAATTTAAAGCAGTGGAATATTATTATGGGGTTCTTTGCCGCTGATAATGGAGATCAGTTTCCGGATAATAGTCATATTGGAAGCACTCATGTTCACGGGGACAGCCATGGCCAATGGTGGCTTCAGCCAATACTACCGTATGTTGGTGATAATGAAGACATTCTTATCTGCGCTAAAGCCAAAATACCCGCGCAGATTAGTACAAGTGATGGTAATGGGGCCCTTCCGCTGAAGACCAATGAATGCTGGGGAAGCAGACAACGATGTGATTGTAACAATGCTAATGGAGATATGGTCTGGTCAAGCTATGGACCTAATGGCTGGCTGATGGATCCAAGCGAAGGGAGATGGGGTGCTCCTGCAGTTGTGCCGGATAGCTCATTTTGGGGAAAGATGGATAGGATCGGCACTCCTTCAAGAGTACCTTTTTATCTTGATTCTCGTTGGGTTGATGCATGGCCGCATGATCTCGATACAGTTCCGCCAGAGGAGGGCCCCACTGGGGGTTTTGGGTACATGAATCATTTTCTGATGACTCGTCATAACAAATCGATCAATGCTGTCTTTTTTGATGGATCTGGCAGAAGAATTGATCTAAAGGAACTCTGGACGCTAAAATGGCATAAATCATTTGATACAAGTGGTCCAATGACCCAACCCGGTGCCAATTGGGAGTGGTTGCAATAAAAAAAGCAAGGTGACCGCTCAATCTATCGATTAATATATCGCCCAACCTGAAAATAGTAACAATGGTTGGGCGATTTTTTTGTTTCCTGATCGCTCGGGGTCGGTGAGGCTCGCTTAAGAATACCTTGGTGTCAAGGACGGCAATTAAAACAAAGAAGTTGCAAACATCTATCAAAAACATGTATTTCACCTGATAAATACCCGGAAAATAGTGCGCAATGATATTGCATTAAGATTTCACACTTGTTGAGAGTGCGTGATAAATTTACAAATAAACTTGTCAAAGCGACTGATTTACATTATATATTAAGCCTCATGTTTTGAAAATTCATATATGTTGAAACGAAAGGCTGATCAGTGAAAAAAAGATGTAATAATGTACTTATCGTCACCTTAATCCTGTCCATTTCAACCCTGTGCTTCAATATCGGCTGTGCGCCAGAAACAGTCACTGAGGCGAAACAAGCTCCTGTCGAGGTGAAACAAGCTACTGCTGAAGCAAAACAAGCTTCTGGTTCAAAGCTGGTACGCCCAGGCGGCGATCTCCAGGCGGTTCTTGATAGCGGCCAGAACCTGCTGCTCAAAAAGAAGGGCGTTTATAAGATATCCGAAACACTCAGGTACAAGTTCCCCGGCCAGAAAATATCGACAAAAGACGCCGTCTATATATCTGACTATGCTACATTGCGGATTGTGGGCAAAGACTTGATGCTGCTTATTGATGGCGCCCAAAAAGACAATATCGTTCTTGAAAACGTTCTCCTTGACGGCAATCGTTATCAGCTTTCCACTGTTGCGAAAACTGAGGTCACCGGCGGCGGCGGGCAACCTCCAATGGTGTTTTTTGGAGGCGATGGCGCCGAAGGACAAAAAGTTCTCAACAACGTTTTCATGAGCACCCGAACATGGTCAACCCTGAAAGTGCACGAAGGGGCATATGATGTGCTCGTAGAAGGCAACATATTTCTCGGTGCAGGCGTCGGACCTCGCGGTAACGGTAGAGAAAAAGCAGAAATACCTTTCGCATGGGGAGACGCTGTCTCGTGTGCCGCAGAAAGATCGATCGTCCGCGACAACCTGATCATAGATCCTACCGATGTCGGTGTCGTGTTCTACGGAGCACCCGGCTCTGTTGCCGAAGACAATGTCATCTCATGTATATCGCGAGAATCCCTCGGCGGTATCAACATGGTTGACGGCTTCCTGTATCAGATGGACGATGGCGAGGAGCGTTACAGTTATGAAGGAACAATTGTAGGGAACAATTATATTGATGCATTTGGCGCACGTATCCACATGGCAATCCCAATGGGCTGCGGTGTCTGGGTTCCCAACACGAAAGACAGAACGCTCGTCGGTGCTACAGTTCATGACAACACCATCGCAGGCGGAGCTATGGGTTATGGATTTATCGTACACGGCGTCGATAAATTTAACGTCTATGGAAATAAAAGCATCGCCAGCTATTCCGGCGTAGGTGACGGCCTTCGTCCGGTATTTATGAACTATCCAGACGAACCAAGCGCGTTCCTTTTCAACCCTGATCGTGTAACCAACAGCAATATTCAAAAGGAATTTCAGCCGCAGAAAAGACATCTACTGCATTTGCTTCGCTGCAACCATGGTAAAAAGAACGATCTTGGTTATCGCATCTATAAGTATGGAAAATATGAAGTAAGAGCTGTGATAAACGCTGCGTACCTGGAAATGCTAGGCAGAGAGCCTTCGCAAAAGGAGATGGAAGACAATATCGCATGGCTCCAGAAAGATCAGGTAAACGGCGATACGCTTCGTCGCAAACTAATGGCTGGCAACGAATTCAAAAAGAAATTCGGAAAAGTTGCCCCCGACGACCTGCACCCCTACAGGATCAAACTTTGGATGGGTATACTTGACGGCATTCAAAAGGACTTCTTGAAAGATAATGGCAAAATGCCCGACGCTAAAACTATGTATCTTACTGCATTATCTCGGCTGGACAGAAGAAAGATCAAACGCGTTGACGCGTCAACACTGGACAAAAAACTAATGTGCGGATATCAGGGCTGGTATCGCGCTGCTGGCGATGGAACCAACTTAGCGTGGGTTCATTATCGCGGCTTCGACCTCAATTTCTACGATGGCAACTGCGGCATCGAATTTTGGCCGGACATGTCGGAGATGGATCAGGACGAACACTACCTGCCTCACAAATTTTTCGATAAAGATGGCAACCGTGCCTATGTATACAGTAACGCAAATCCAAAATCGACTCTGCGTCATTTCAAGTGGATGCACGACTACGGTATTGATGGTGTCTTTATCCAGAGATTTGCGATGGAAGTAACTGCCGACTGGGACGAAGAAGCAGTATTTAGCAGGATAGGTTATAACCATGTCCTTGACCTCTGTCGTCAGGGAGCAAACAAATACGGCAGAACTTATAGCATCATGTACGACCTTACAGATATGCCCGCCGGTTACGTAGATAATTTGATAAACGACTGGAAGTACCTCTACGACGTTATGAAGATCACCGACAACCCCGACGACAAAGCCTACCAGCACCATAAAGGCAAGCCCGTCGTCGGCATCTGGGGAGTCGGTTTCCGCAGAAGCTACACCGTAGAGGATTGTGTTAAGTTAATCGATTTCCTGAAAAACGACCCCAAGTACGGAGGCTGCACGGTAATGCTCGGCGTACCAACCGATTGGAGAGGACAAAGTGCCAAGTATCTGGAAATGTACAAAAAAGCGGACATCCTTTCGCCATGGTCAGTTGGCCGTCTTAAGAATATTGATCAGGCAAAGAACTATGCCAGGACCACAGTTGTTGAAGACATCAAATGGTGTAAAGACAATGGGCTTGAATTTATGCCCGTTTCTTACCCAGGATTCGGCTGGGAAAATCTAAAAGGAAGAAAGTCCTTCATCTCGCGTGAGGACGGCAGGTTCCTCTGGGCACAACACCACGAACTGATAAAGAACGGTTCGACCATGATATACCAGGCTATGTTCGACGAACTGGACGAAAGCACACAGATATACAAAGTCACAGACAATCCGCCGGTTGGAAAAAGCAAGTTCGACATATATGAAGGCTTACCTTCCGACCATTACTTGTGGCAGGTTGGCGAAGCGTCAAGAATGCTTCGCGGCGAGATACCCCTTACTGACAAAGTTCCCGCACGCGAAGGATACCCCGAAGCCAACAAACGCATTGCTTCAGGTTACAAATAGGATAGACCAGTTTTAAAAATAAAGCTATCAACATGAAACATTCGTGTTGGTAGCTTTTTTTGCGAAAGGAAAGAGGACTATGAGACATCACTTGCTCCGTAACCGCTTTTCAATAGTGTTTTTTGTTGTCGTAAGCATAAGCTTTTTGGCATCTTGTTCGGAGTCTGAATTCTCAAGACGTTTTGCACCGCATCAGGGAATAGTTACCGAGTACGAATTTCCGCAACGACAGGAACTTTGCTTAAACGGCCTCTGGCAATTTCAGCCGGCCAACGTTCCTTCCGATTGGAAATCGGGTCAAGGCGTACCACCGGTACTTCCTCTGCCGAGTGATGATAAATGGGAGGCAGTGCCTATCAAGATCCCATCTCCCTGGAACGTCAACTCTGTTCTGCACGATCAAAGAGGACAGGGAATGGACAGCCGAACCTTCCCAAGCTATCCGAAGCATTGGAACGATGCTAAAATGGGATGGCTGCGTAAGAAATTTACGATACCTGATCAGTGGAAAGGCAACCGAGTCTTCATACATTTAGACGCAGTTGCCGGCGACTGTCGCATTATTATCAACGGCAAGGACATGGGCCTGCATTTTGATCCGTCATTACCGGGTCAATTTGACATAACATCAGCTGTTCTTTGGGGTCAGGACAATGATATCCTGCTGGGAATACGGGATGCCAAATTGTATAGCGAAAAAGGCAAATACGGTTCGTTCACATATCCTACCGGCAGTTTTTGGCTTACCGACGCGATCGGTGTTTGGCAGGACGTATTCCTTCTGGCCAAGCCACAAGTACATGTAGCCGATGTTTTCATACAGCCGTTGCTGGACAAGGATATTCTGGTTGCACAGGTCGAACTGGTAAACGATACTGCTAAAAAACAACATGTAAAATTGGATATACCGGTTTACGAATGGATCAATCACACGGATTTATCAAAAAAGAACATGCTCAAAGCGCCGGAAATTTCGTGGTCTCTTGGACAAGAGGTTCTTAGGTTATCTTCTTCCAGCATTGAACTGGAACCTGGCCGGAAAAAGATCGTCACACTCAAGGAAACGGTCAAGGGGCGGTTGAAGAAATGGGAAGTCTGGACCCGTGGTAAACCTAATCTTTATGCTGCTATCTCGCAGATTCACAGTAACGGTAACGTGATCGATAAGAAATATCAACGCTTCGGATGGAGAGAGGTTAAGCTGCATGAAGGTGATTTTCTTTTAAACGGAGAACGTCTCCAACTTATGCATGAGGGGTGGCATTTTACAGGCATCCCAACATTGACACGGCGATATGCATGGGGCTGGTATATGCTGGCAAAAGAGGCGAATGTCAATTTCGTTCGGCCTCATGCAATGCCTCACCCTGGGTTCTTTTACGATATGGCCGATGAGATGGGTATGCTCATTATGGGTGAAAGCGGTATATTTGCCAGTCATTGCGAGTTGAATTACGAATCGGATGATTTTTGGCGAAGAAGCCGCCGACATATTGAAAATCTGGTTCGACGGGATAGGAATCATCCCTCGATAGTCGGCTGGAGCGTGGCGAACGAAGTGCGATGTGTGCTTATCTGGAAGGCGGCCGATGATCTCGGGTTCCAGCAGCAGGTGTATGACAAGATCTACGATCTTTGCAAGTTGGCCCGCTCTACAGATCCTACCCGACAGTGGGTACAAAGCGACGGCGACAAGGATCTTGACGGACGGCTTGATGTTTTCACTATACATTGCGGGGAAAAGTACGATGACGTGATACCGCCAAAGAAGCTTTGGGGAGTCACAGAAGGCGGAAGTTCATATTACGGCAAACCCGGGCATTATGAGCAATACGTTGGTGACAAGGCCTATAGAAGTTTTGAAGATCGCATGGATGCACTGGCAATGGAATGCTATAATCTTATGAGAGTATTGCGGCAGGACAATGCTGATATTTGTGTTGGATGGAATCTCGCATGGCATGGCATAAAGCCTTTGCCGGTAGGGCTAAAGAATATTTCTGCCAAAAAACTTTCTTTAACTGACGGTATATTTTTTGGTCCGTATCTCGAAGGTCAACCAGGCGTTCAGCCGGAACGAATTGCACCGTTCTCGACAACGATAAATCCTGGGTGGGACAGTTCATTGTCGCTGTTTGAACCGTATCCACTATACACAGCACTAAAGGCTTCGATGCACCCAGATGGACCCCGTTCCTGTAAGTGGGATCGCTTCGATGCACCAGAGTCTTTACAGCCCGCACCAAAGATCGCCGATCCTATGACGCAGACTTCATTTGTCGGAAATACACAAAACGCTATTTATGACAATCTCAAGTCAATGGGTGTCCCGTTCGGGCAATCAAGCCAATTCATGATTATCGACATCACTTCGATCGAAGCATACGATATCGATACACTGAAAAAAAACACAGACCATATTGTTCAAAAAGGCGGGACGGTTCTACTGTTTGGTGTGTCACCGGATACACAAAAAATCGCTAACATAATACTTCCGCAAAAAATTACTTGCGTCGAAGATACGGCCTCATCTCTTGTTCCGAATTTAGAGGACCAGCGTACAGCATGCCTGTCATATAAAGAGTTGTATTTTGCTGAAAACTTTATGAATAAAGTAATAAGTCGTTATTCACTGACAGGTGATCTTATCGAGAAGGGAAAAATATTGCTATGCCAAAACAATACGGATTGGCGGCGATGGCTAAATGCTCCTGAGTATTCCAAGACGATCAGTATCTATCGGTCCGAACTGGAAAACAAAAAAACACCTGTACTGGTTGAGTACCAGAAAGGGCAAGGACGGTATCTTGTCTCGACGCTTGAGTTGAATAATCTCAGCGATGACCATGTGAATCTGTACCGAAAGCTTTTGACTAACTTTGGGCTGAAACTCAAAGAAAGATCGAAATTGACGATCCCGGCTTTTGATGGTAATGTGCTGGTAAGTGCCTTGAGTCTTGGGCGTTTCGGGTCAGACACGATTGAAGCAGCGATTGAGAAGGAATTTATAGACGAAACATCGATCCAACCGGTAGAAAACGCCAGGTTAGCCGGTAAGGTTTGGAAGATAAAGGCAAATGCTGGAGATCGCTTTGTTCTGAATCAGTTGAGCCAGGATGGTCCGACCGATATTTATGTAACCTATTTCAGCTACTGGGTACACAGCCCTATCGATCTAAGCGATTTGTTGAGTTCAGGGCCGGACCTTCCGCAGGTAACACAGTTCTGTTATGTTTCAGATCAGGCCAGGGTTTATCTCAACGGCATAGCGATCAAGCCTACGGCTTCCGAACCTGCCGATTACCGTACACGGCTGATTTACGACAGGGTGCCCTTAAAAAAAGGTTGGAACCATTTTCTGATAAAAGTGGCCAGTGATTCCCTGGTAAATACGGACCCCGGCACATTGGCGGTCCGCTTGTTAAGTAATAATGAATCCTACAACAAGCAGCTTAAGACTGCTCTACAAATAGTGAAATAGTTTTAATCGGAGGGTTTGATTAAAAAACTTTACAAGTTACAGGGAAAGAATTCCTTCGGGGCTACTATGCATGCACTTTATTCGTTGATGCTCAAGTCGGCACGGGACTTGAAAACGTTGTCAAGCGGCACAAAAAGTTGCTCTATGCTAAGAACAAAAAACGTATTTACCATTAAAGTTGTTTCAGGAGGCAGGTAATAACCCGTACCGCTACCCGGTAACAGTTCCACGCCCGGGAAATCGGGTGGTTTTGACCTTGACATCCCGCCCTGATCAATCCATACTATGGAGCAGCCGACACATATATCTGCGGCGCGCAATTTAACCTGAATCAATTAATGGACATGTGCTCTTAAAGGTAAAGTTAATGAAAAAATTTGAACCGGATTATAATAATATTCTTAACGTCGCACTAAACAAACAGCCCGACCGTATTCCGCTATATGAACATTGGATCGATTTAGGTATTATGGAGAAAATAACATCCCGGAAGATGAGCGATCTTTACGGCAAACTGCCTGCTGAGCAACTTCGTGAAAGCATGGTGAATTATTGTCTTTTCTGGAAAGATACCGGCTATGATACTGTCACATGGGAAAACTGTGTTGCATCAATTCTTCCCGGCGGCGGAGCACTGGGTGGTCAGCAGCCCGGCTGTATCAAAAACCGGGCCGATTTCGATGCTTATCCGTGGGATAAATTATGCGACCTCTTTTTCGACCGCTGGTCCGTTCACTACGAGCTTTTGCGTGATACCATGCCCGAAGGGATGAAGGCGATCGGAGGCGTAGGCAATGGTGTATTCGAATGCGTACAGGATCTGGTCGGTTTTGAGAATCTCTGCATGCTCCGCTTTGACGATCCGCAGCTTTATGCCGACCTGTTCAAAACCATCGGAGACGTACTCCTGGAGATATGGCAAAAATTCCTGACCAATTACAGCGATGTATTCTGTGTCTGTCGTTTTGGTGATGACCTCGGTTACAAGAACTCTACCATGTTGCGTCCAGACGACATCAGAAACCATATCATACCGCAATACAAACGCATTGTAGAAGCGGTTCATTCTTTTGATAAGCCTTTCCTGCTGCATTCCTGCGGTAATATCTTCTGTGTGATGGATGACATTATCGAAGACGTAAAGATCGATGCAAAGCATTCCAACGAAGACGCAATTGCACCGTTTTCAAAATGGATCGAAGATTACGGAAAGAATATCGGCAACTTTGGCGGCGTAGATATGGATGTATTATGCCGGCAGCAATGCGACTACATACGCAAGTATACGCTTG
>JAGLHQ010000180.1 GCA_023143375.1 Planctomycetota bacterium | reverse complement strand
TCTGTTCACTACAGAGATACAGGCTACCCGCCTGCATATCGCCGGTCCGAACGGTTATCCCGTTGTCGTGCCAGTCCGTTGACATTTGTGTTGTCATTTTTTGTAAAGAATGAAAATCTCTGATCGCTACCAGCGGGCGGACCGAAAAGTCGAACTCGGCGATCATATCCGAAAAGTCGTAGACTAAAGCGATCTCGTCGGTGTCTGCCAGCATATAGATCGACTTGCTGACTTTTACATCCCAAAGCTCGTATTCAAAGTGAACGCCGCCGTCTTTGGTAAATTCTTTTAGATATTCAATGCCATCGGCGGCGGTTACTCCGTCAAACTCAAAACACGAAAGTCTCTTGGTATAGTTGCCAATCTCGACCATCTCAAGACAATTGGAAAGAGCCATTATCCTATTGGCAGGGGGGGTAAGCGTTCCTGTCAGCAATCCGTGATATCTTCGCGTGTTACACCCGGCCACGGTTCCGCAGCTAAATCCGCCCCGGCTGTTTGTGAGCAACCACTCTTTTTCAAGAAGCGCGTCAAAACTTCTGCCGTCGGTTTTGATGGTTTTTTCATCAAGGCCCGCAATTTTTTTTGATAATAATGCCATGCTGATCCCGTTCGCTTGATGTCGCTATACCGCCTTAAGCTCCAATGTGTCCTGTTTGCAACGCTTTTTAAGATTGCCAAGTACGTTCATAAAGTTGATATACGAATCGTAAGGCGAATCATAAGGATTGAAGTATTTATGCACGTCGCCGTCTGAGAAGTACTTGGTACACATGTAATAGAAATGGTCGGATGTCTGGAGTTTTCTCCAGTCACTCAGGAGTTCGTTGTTACCGGTTTGTTTTACCATTTTTTCTATTTTGTAAACCTCGTGAAGGGCACTGGACTGCATTGCATTGCCCAACCACGCAGAGAGATCCCTTTCCATATCTGCCCAGCTTATAACGTAAGGTACGTCGACGGTGTCCATAACGGGGTATGCATCTATCGCCTCGCTGGGTGTCATGAAATTATTGTCGGAGTGGCTTAGTATCTCGCCGGGCAGATGCGACATAAAGTCGAAGATTCCCGTATCTTCCCACTGATGTTCGCCGAAGGTCTCGTAGTCCATAAACAGGTTGATGACATTGCCGTTACCGTTAAATCTGTTTACCCAGTGCGCGAACTTACTAGCCATCAGCGGGTATTCCTTCCACTGCCTGTTCGAGAATCGAAATGCGATGTCGTCGCTTAACGTATAGTTCTTTAGCAAAAGTTTGATATTCTCGCAGTTTGGCGGCTGATAGATAAAGTTCGAGTTGCGATGTCCCAGTATATGGTCCGCACCTTCGGTTATGATAGCGTCGAATTTACCCATCGATTCGATGGTCTCTGCAAGCCCGTTGTTGTATATCAACTCGGTATTTCTAAACACCCGCGGCGTTTGTCCGAAGAGGTATTCGGTTAGCGCCATGTGCTTGTCGATCTGTTCGGAGAACTCTTCTTTGGAATACAGGTAACTTAGGCTGTGGTAATAGGTCTCAGCCAGAAACTCGACGCATCCGGTTTGAGCAAGGGCCTCAAAGGTACTGATGACCTCGGGGCAGTATTTCTCGAACTGCTCCAACAGGACGCCGGTGATGCTAAACGCTACTTTGAACTTACCGTCGTGCCGCCTGATCTGATCGAGCAATAAACGGTTTGTGGGCAGGTAACACTTGTTGGCCACCTTGCGGCAGATAGATGAATTCTTGAACTCGTCGAAGTATGACGGGCCCTTGTCGAAAACCGTATAGTGTTTCAGCCTGAATGGTTGATGAACCTGGAAATAAAAGCATATCGAAGGCATAAAATTTCAACTCCATTTAAAAAAACATTATATAATCCGGCGATGCACCACCTCAAAGCGAAGCTTAACTTCCAGAGAAGCTCCTATACCTTCATCATCATATCGCCGTAAATTCTTGCACATTTTTTCGCCGCATCCTCCCAGCGAAGTTTGCGGACTTCAAAGTTGCCGTGCTCACGCAGCGTCATATGTAAGGCCGCGTGTTTGAGAACAGCTACGATCTTGTTAGCCATTTCAGTCGTATCCCAGAAATCGACTTTAAGTGCGTGAGTCAGAACTTCTGAGACCCCACTCTGGTTGCTGATCAACACCGGTACATCGCGATTTAATGCTTCCAACGGTGCTATCCCGAACGGTTCCGATACCGACGGCATTACGTAAAGGTCCGCCAGATCGTAGACCCTGTCCACATCCTTGCCTCGCAGGAAACCGGTAAACAGGACTTTATGTCCGATACCCATATCGGCGGCCATTTCTATTGTACGTTTCATCATGTCGCCGGACCCTGCCATTACAAACTTAACGTTATCCATGACTTCGAGAACTTTTTTCGCAGCTCCGAGGAAATACTCCGGGCCTTTTTGCATTGTAATTCTGCCAAGGAACAGCACGATCTTTTCGTCTTCCCGTATCCCGTTGCTGTTGCCATTGTACGCGCTCAATCTGTCGCCATTACGTTCGACGCCGTTGTAAACTACCTCTACTTTAGACGG
>JAGLHQ010000018.1 GCA_023143375.1 Planctomycetota bacterium | reverse complement strand
ACCGGTAATTCATCGTTGCTGAACCGCAAAGTCTGGTCCCATGCGATCTGACCTTGATCGTGTCTTTCAGTATGGAACACCTTGCCAACTCCGGCTGTCCAGTAGCCATTGTCTTTGAAGTGCTGCGGCATAGAAATGGTATTGGGTCTGGTATTTCGTATATCAGCTTTGTTATCGAGAACACCTGTCGATTGCGGATAGAGGCCGCTTAGAAAAGAAGAACGAGATGGTCCGCACACCGGATACTGACAGAAAGCCCGATTAAAGGTCATCGCTCCCTTTGCAAAACTGGAAAGCGTCGGCGTTTTTATATCATCATAACCTGACGTCGAGACATGCGTGTTTAGATCGTCGCATACGATAAAGAGTATATTTGGTTTTTGCGGAGCTGCCGCACAAGAAGATAGACTCCACGACATGATAATTAGAGCAAGGACCACTTTGTTCAGATTTCGCATTTAGTTACTATCCTTTCCATTTCTACTGTATTTTCGGTACTGTACGTTTTCCACAAAAGTGAGACAAAAAACTCTTTGAGTTAAGAGACGGTTTCGGCTCCTGTTATTACAATCTTACCATTAAATTCTTTTCTTTCAAGCATTGATATTGCAGGGTCTTTTTTATTTGTAGAGCAAGTTGTAATTGTTGCAATAGATTCCGGGTTTTCCCTTATAAACCTTGACAAACGAGTTGAATTTTGGTAGTATGCAGTCGTGTATATGTTTAATTATGTGATCTTAACGGTTAAAATAATTTTGGAGATCATTGTGATGAGAAATCGGCTGTTTTCAACCTTATTTGTGCTTTCGCTTGTTTTGGTAACTTCCGCTTATGCCAGTACGGTGTGGGATCCTGCGACTAATGGGATCACTCCGCCGGCTGTGGGTAACTGGAACGTTGCGGCGAACTGGACCAATGGCCTGCCTTCGGTGGTGGTTGACGGTAAAGCTCAGTTTTTTAAAGTTGGTGCGGCAGAGTGTCGTGTTACCGATGCTCAAAGCTGCGTGTTTTTCGTTCAGGGCGATAATAATGTCGGCGGCGTGATTCGCGTTATGTCGGGCGGAAGCATTACGACGGGTACTGTCTGGTCTGCCGTCGGATACAACAATAGCGCTCATATGATCGTTGAGGTCGGGGGCAGTTTGACGTTCGGCGGTCACATGCGGATCGGACTTCTTTCCGGTGCAGCGGGTATTCTGGATATCAATGGCGGAACCGTCAACGCAACGGGTGATGTTACTCTTGGCGGGACCGGATGTACGGGGCATGTAAATATCAACGGCGGTACTTTGAATCTGGATCACTGGGACTATCCTGGTTCGATCAACGACGGTGTGATCGACATCAGGACCGGCAGCGTTAACATTATCAATGACGGCGATCAATCGGCTAACGCATTAAATTTTTACAATGATGGAAAGATAACAGCTTTTGGCGGCGATGGTATACTAAACATTGTCTATGTCGGCGGTGTAACCACTATCACAGCGTTGCCGGCTGGCGAGACCGATCCGCCAACGCCAAATCCTGCATCGTTTTCCTCTGTGCCAACTGCTATAAGCAGTACGGTTATCACTATGACTGCCACTGAGGGTTCCGATGTCAGCGGTCCGATCGAGTACCTTTTTGATGTGACCTCTAGCGATCCTGGCGCTATAGGCAGCGGGTGGCAAACGGATAACACTTTTACAGCGACTGATCTGTTACCAAGTACGATGTATACCTACACGGTTAAGATGCGTGACTACTTCGGTACCGAGGGCACTGCTTCCGGTGGCACAAGCGCGACGACGTGGTCGGCTATAATGACAACCATTGTCTGGAATCCCGCAGGCAATGGTATAACTCCTCCGGCTACGGGGGACTGGTCCAACCCGAGCAACTGGACACCGTCGCTCGGTCCGGATGGCAACTTTAAAGCCGTGTTTAATGTAACCAATGCCGCAGAGGCTGTTGTGAACGGTTCCCAGATTTTTAACCAATTGCTTCAGGGCAGCGGCGGTCCTGGCGGAGTGATCCGCATCGTTGACGGGGGAAGCCTTACGAGTACTTCCGCATGGTTTTCCATCGGACAGAACAATACGGCTAGATTTATCGTTGAAGAAGGCGGTGTTGCCGATTTTGCCGGTCATGCGTGGTTTGGAATGAACGACGGTGCAGATGCGATTGTTGAAATAAATGGCGGTACTTTCACCGTTTCAGGTGGTTTCGGGCTTGGCTATCACGATAGTGCCCCTAGTTCAGGTATTGCCACGGCTAATATTTATGTCAATAGCGGCAGCTTCAACATGGATCGCTTTACCGGCGGCGTCGAGTCCATCCAGCCCGGCTCGGGCATTGATATTAGAGAAGGTTCTTTTATTATCAATGGCGATGATACAGTATATGTGGCTGATTTTGTTGCTTCCGGTAAAATAACAGCATACGGCGGTACGGGTAGAGTTCTTTACGATTATAACGCGACTAACCCAGGCAAAACTACAATTAGAGGCCTCGAAGGCGTTGAAGGTGACATAGACGAAGACTATGATGTAGACATCGATGACATGTCGATGTTTGTTCAGGAATGGCTTGGCGGTCTTCCGATCGAAGGGGCTGTTGCTTACTGGCGGCTTGATGAAACGGCTGGTGCTGTGGCTGTAGATGCTTCGGGCAATGGCTATGACGGGACGTTGATGAATATGGACGATAACGATTGGGTTGCCGGCGTAAACGGCAACGGGCTGAACTTTGACGGCGCTGATGATTATGTCACCACAGGTAGTCTATTTGCCGGGATGGCGGGGACGGATCTTACAATAAGCGCATGGGTTAAAGCTCTTGCAGTTAACCCCGCCACGCAGTTCATCATCTCGATAAACACTTCAACCGGCGATAATAGATTGTTGTGCGGAACCCAGCCCGGCAGTGACACGTTTAGTTTGGGTGATACTGCATGGCATGATACCGCGACAACGGTGATCGACAACACATGGCACCACATCGCATACGTTCTTGACGATAGTGCTGACACGATCACTGTTTACGTAGACGGCAGTGAAGCTTTGAGCTTTGCATCGACGGTATCTGTTGCAGCCGACGATATTTTGTCGCTTGGACAGGAGTACGATCCAGGTATGACAACAGGTGATTTCTACAAGGGTCAGCTCGATGACGTTAGGGTTTATGGCAGGGCACTTGGTGCAGCGGAAATTGCCAGGCTTGATTCCGATTGCAGTTGTGGTGCCAATTTTGCCGGAGCGGGAGACTGTATGGTTGATCTGCAAGATTATGCGGTCCTTGCCTCAAACTGGCTGGAGGGGTATTCTACATATTGGCATGTTGCCGAGACTGTTTACCCGACAGATGATTATGTTATAACGCCTCACTGGGCGGAAGATTTTGGGATCGTGGGCGATGGTGTTACGGATGTAACCGATGCGATCCAGACAGCTTTGGTCTCTATCGGCAACCTTGGGGGCGGTGCGTTGTATTTGCCGGCTGGTAATTATAAGGTTAGCGGTAACCTGACGGTTCCATCAAGGGTGACTTTACGCGGTGACTGGCAGAAACCTGTCCCGGGCAGTCCGATCGTCGGTACGATCATTCAGGCTTATGCGGGACGCGGCGATGTAGACGCAGTTCCGTTTATAGAATTGAGCGGTAGTTCAGGTGTCAGGGATATTGCGATCTGGTATCCTGAGCAGGATCCTACGGATATTCAGCCTTATCCTCCGACGCTTCACGGCGGGGGTGTAACGCTTGAAAACGTAACGCTTGTTAATCCGTATTTTGGCTTTACGACCTACCTTGACGGGACAACAGCCTGTCCGTTCGTTCGCGGCGTATACGGAACTCCGCTTTATATGGGTACCGAGTACGATCGTCTTGCAGACATCGGTCGAATCGAGACGGTTCACTTTTCGCCTGATTTCTGGGCAGGTTCTGGTTTACCTGGCGCACCTACAGCGGGTGAGCATGAAGACTGGATTTATAACAACGGTACCGGTATGCTCGTGCGGCGTATCGACTGGTCGTACTCGTGCTATGTTACTGTCGAAGGTTACAGCATCGGTCTGGCATTAAGGCCAACACGCTGGTCAGAAGACAGTTCCACACCAAACGGTCAATCTTACGGGTTTGAGCTGATCGGTTGTAAAACCGGTATTTATATCGAACAAAGTGCCGGTGCTGGTTATCAGTTTACGCGGTTCAATATTGATGGGGCCGAGACTGGTGTTTACCTTGGCCCGGTAACTGCTGCGACGAATATGTTCCATACATGCACCATTAATGCCTCGGGTGACGCGGTCTTTAGCGAGGGAAGTGCAAAGGTTATGATGATGTCGTGTGATATCGAGCAGGGAACCCTGGATTTTGATGGCGGATATTTGTCGGTCATTAATTCCAACTTTACAAGTACAACAACAAATCATATCGAAGTTGGCAGCGGCGTTTATGGTGCTTCGATCCTTGGTAACAGTTTTAGCGGCGGAGCTCGGATCGTTGACAGCACAACTTATCCGGTACACATCGATCATACCGCTCTTGCGGTCGATCCGCTGCCTGCGTATGATTATAAGAAACCTGCAACAGTGTATAAACCTGCAAAGGCCGATCTGTTCGTTGTGACCAAGAGCCCTTATAATGCACAGGGTGACGGCGTGACAGATGACACGGCGGCTTTCCAGACGGCGCTTGCAGCCGCTGATGCAAACGGCGGCGGTACGGTGTTTGTTCCGGGCGGTAACTATCGCCTTGACGGGAATCTTATCATTCCGACAGGTGTCGAGCTAAGAGGTGTTTTTGATGTGGCTCACGGCACGAGTGTAAAGGGCAGCTTGCTGAATGTTTATGGCGGTAGAGGCGACGCCAACGGTACGCCGTTTATTCAGATCGAACCTAACGCCGGGATCAAGGGTTTAACGTTCCATTATCCTGAGCAGATATATGACGAGTTTGATAATGATCCGGTAACCGGTATGTACGGCATGGAACCGTATCCGTTCCTGATCCGCGGTCTTGGCTCTGATGTTTATGTTCTTAATATTGCCGCGACGATCCCGTATCAAATCCTGGATCTGGCGACTTATCGTTGTGACAGGCACTATATCGACTATGTCAAGACGACGGCATTGAAGACAGGTATCCATGTCGGAAACGGTTCGACTGACGGTCAGATACATAACTGCCAGTTCAATCCTTCGCTTTATACGCATCAGGGAGGGTACTATGAAAGCATCCCTTACAATACCAGCGATAATATCCATAAGATCCTGTGGCGTGATTCGACGGCGTATTTGTTTGGCAATGTGTCGGGCGAAGTGCTGCATGAGAATTTTGTCTTTGGCGGAATGAAAGGCATGCATCTTATCGAAGAGGGCGGTTTTGGGCCATCCGGTTATTGCATGGGTATGGGTGTCGATGCGTGTACCAATGCGTTACAGATCGACAACATCGGCGCAGGCGGTCTGGATATGATCAATTCACAGATCGTTACCACTGATTCAATCAGTGGTCGTTATCTTGAAGTAGGTGATCCTTTCGATGATACATTCAGGATGTTCTGTTCCTCTGCCTGGGGCGGTGAGCAATACGCCGCTGTTATTAAAGGCGGTGATGTAAGGCTTCAGCTTTTCCACGTGAATCGCGAACCCACCGGTGGAGCGTTTATGGTCAACAACGATGCCAGTTTGCAAAATCTTGGCGGCTCTTTCACCGATAAATTAGAAGCGGGGCAACTTTTCCTGACGATCGACTCAACGGCGACTGCTGAGTTTATAGGTAACGTTATCAATGTAGTAGGTGATACAGATATGCCGGACGATACCGAACCCAATATAACCGCTACCGGGAATCTTAGGGTGCAGTAAACAATATTTTAAAAGTGTAAGGTATGATATTTAAGATGACACAATACATGGAGAAATGAGCGACGAAGTGACAACAAGTATCCTGTTCGGAAAGCGGGCGGGGTGCCTGATTTTCTTGACTTGCAATAGGATTTTTGGTGCAATTAGTGCAGTTTCGAGCAGTTAATCGTGCTTTTAAGTCATTCAAATGGGAATGTTAAACAAAATGGGAAGGTGATATGAGAAAAAAAACTCCGTACATTCTATTACTGTTATTGTTTGTTTCATGTTATGTTCAAGCCGCAGGTCCTAATACGCTTGTAGGGACGTATTATTATCCATGGTATGACAACACGAGTTTTCACGGCGGCAGTCCGACCGGCGATACGACAATAGGATACCATTTGGAGCCTACTCAGGTGCAGCCGGCATTAGGCTGGTACGATCAGGATAACGCCAGCGTAATAACCCAGCATTACGAATGGGCCGAGTACGCAGGCATTGACTTTTTTGTATGCAGCTATTGGGGCAGAAATAGTGGCGAAGATGATATAATACGAGCCCGCATGTTCAATAATCCAGATCGAGGTGATATCAAATTATGTGTTTTTCTGGAGCCACGACTTACGCCGGCAGGTAATGATGATGAAGAACCCTGGAATGATATAACCCCGGAGGAGATGACGGCAGAGATGGACTACCTTTGCGACAACTATTTCGATCATCCATCCTATTTATATATTGATGGTAAACCTGTTGTCTTTATTTATATTACCAGGGCGATGAGCGCTACCGAGTTGACACTGTGTCTCGACACTTTCCGGACAGCCGCATCAAACAAAGGCTATCCTGAACTCTATATCGCCGGTGATGAAGTATGGGGCAGTCCAAGCACTTCCATTGACGGTCCCAGAGTAAGCCAGTTGGATGGCATTACCAATTATGATGTTTACGGCAATAATAGTTCGACGCCTTTTGTTACAGATGCAGTTTTGAATACATGGCAGATAAGAAACGGTCAGTGGAAGGATCTTGCCGATGACTACGGCACAGATATGATTCCCGCTATATCGCCGGGTTACAATGACAGGTCTGTAAGAGGCGATTTAACGAGCAGCCACTGGCCCTGCTCAAGAAAACTTAACAACGAAAGCAACGAATTCGGCTCGCTTTTTACCGGGATGATCGACAGGTTGGAACCAGTCGTCGGGATGATAATGATCAACTCCTGGAATGAATGGCACGAGGATACACAGATCGAACCGACTACTGTCGCTGCCCCTACTGCTCTCGATGATGGTGCGATAACCAGTTACTATGCCGGCTGGTATACCGAAGGCGTTTACCATGAGGGTTATGGTATGCGGTATCTGGATATTCTCCGCGATCAATTTGTCGCAGGAGAAATACCAATAGGAGCCTCTGCTTTCGGTGATAATCCTCCTGACGAAACTGCTGATAATGCCTTCGATGGCGACGACCAGACCAAGTGGCTGGATTATTCAATGATCGTCAGCGGCAGCAGCTACATTCAGTGGCGATACGCTGTCGGTGCAGCACCGGCTGTGATTGAATACGCGATTACTTCTGCGAACGATACACCGGCAAGAGATCCCATGGATTGGAACCTGCTTGGCTCTAATGACGGAGGCATTATTTGGGATACTTTGGATTCGAGAACGGGTGAAACTTTCCCCAGTCGTTTTCAGAGGCGAGTTTTCTCTGTTAGCAACATTGGCACCTACGAGATCTACCGTTTGGAAATCACCGACATTGCTGATTTTGCTTCAGCGAGCTCCGTGCAGCTTGCAGAATTTGAGTTGATTGGAGACATGGGTTCACCCTGTGCCGGACCGGCAGATTTAAACTGCAATGGGATTGTCGATCTATACGACTTCTCTTACATGGCCGGGGTCTGGTTGACAAGCGATCCTACGGCTGATATTGCTCTACCTGCGGACGGGATGGTTGGTTTACCGGATCTGTTGGTATTGGTGCAGGAATGGCTTAGCGATTCGCTGGTCGATGGAGCTGCTGCTTACTGGAAGCTGGATGAGACGGCTGGGTCCGTGGCATCAGACTATTCCGAAAATGGCTATGATGGCACATTAATAAATATGGATGACAGCGATTGGGTTGGCGGAAACACAGGCAACGGGCTGGACTTTGACGGCGTAGATGATCACGTTGACGCAGGTGATGTATGTGCCGCGATAGCCGGCAGGAATGTCACAGTAAGCGCATGGATGAAAGCTGCCGCACTTAACCCCGCCGTGCAGTTTATCATTGCGATAAACAGTTCGACCGGTGACAATAAATTGATGTTTGGCACACAGGCCAATACCGCCACGCTCAGTTTTGCCGATTCTGAGCCTGTATGGCGTGATACGACGGCAACGGTAATTGACAACACATGGCACCACATCGCATACGTTCTTAATGATAGCTCTGACACAGTTACTATTTACGTCGATGGCAGCGAAGCCCTGAGCTTTACGTCGGCAGTATCTATTGCCGCTACTGATTTATTTTCGCTTGGACAGGAATACGATGCAGGTCTGACAACCGGCGATTTTTATAGCGGACAGCTCGATGATGTCAGGGTCTATGGTTATGCGTTGAATGAGACTGAGATCGGACGGCTGTATAATCCTTCGGGTTTATTTGCTCATTGGAAGTTGGATGAAACGACAGGTGCCCTCGCAGCAGATGAGTCGGCCAATGGCTATGACGGCACGCTTGTCAATATGGACGATAGCGACTGGGTCGCCGGAAACACAGGCAATGGGCTGGACTTTGACGGTGTAAACGATTATGTTGATGCAGGTGGTGTATGTGCCGCGATGGCCGGTAAGGATGTTACGGTAAGCGCATGGGTTAAGGCTCCTGTAGTTAACCCCGTCTCGCAGTTTATCATCTCGATAAACACTTCAACCGGCGACAATAGATTGTTGTGCGGAACCCAGCCCGGCAGTGACACGTTTAGTTTGGGTGATACTGCATGGCATGATACCGCGGCAACGGTGATCGACAACACATGGCATCACATCGCGTATGTTCTTGAGGATAGTTATGACACAATTACCGTTTACGTAGACGGCAGCGAAGCCCTGAGCTTTACATCGACGGTATCTGTTGCCGCCGACGACATACTTTCGTTTGGGCAGGAGTACGATCCGGGAATGACGACCGGCGATTTTTATAACGGCATGCTCGATGATGTCAGGATATATGATTATGCGTTAAGTGAAGCGGAAATCGCAGGGCTTGCTCAATAAACATAGCTGTTACCGGATAGCCTGACTCGGACTGCGTTGACGATCCTGCATGTGATTGCGGTAAAACAGAAAAACTTAGTCCGTGTTTACAGATGAGTTTGATTCCGGCAGTTTTCCTGCCAAGAGCATTCCGAAGGGTCGTAGTGTTTCGACCTGCATCAGTACGATGCGTATCATCGCTGTCATCGGTACCGACAGGAACATACCGACCGGTCCCCATATCAATCCCCAGAATGACAGTGCCAAAAGTATGACCACCGGGTGCAGGTTCAGGCCGGTGCCCATGATCTTCGGCTCTATTACGTTGCCGATGCTTATCTGGAGGACTCCTGGAACAGCAACGACCAGTCCTACCATCCATGGGTTCTGGAACTGGGCGACGGCGATGGGTATCGGCAGCAATGTTGCGACAATCGAACCGATGGAGGGAATGAAGTTTAACAGAAATGCCAACATGCCGAAGACCGCTGCCAACTCCAGCTTAAAGGCAGCGAGCGTTATCCAGACGAGCAGACCGGTTACCGTAGAGATGGCGGCTTTTGTGATGATGTATTTGCGAACCTTGTTGATGACGTCTGCGTATACGCCGGACCATGGCGTGTTTGGGTCGCGTCCCGCCAGCAGAAAGATCACGAAGATAGCTACGATAAAGAGCTTTCCGATAATGTCAAACGCTGTTCCGAACGAGCCGGTAACCAGGCCGGGGACCTTCTTGCTGAGTATCTCGTTGATCTGGTCACGGTCGGGCGTGAGCTTCCAGTTGTTGGTTTTTTCGAGTACGCTGTCTATGAGATTTGCAAAGCTTTGGCCGTATTGGCCGGCGGTTGCGATGATGGTCTGAACGGCCTGAGTCAGCAGAGTGAAGACGATGGCGATTATTACCAGCACCAGCAGGAGTGTTATGAAAACGGCGAGGGGTCGCTTGAACTTGAGCTTTAGCACCAGGAAATCCAGCACCGGGGAAACCAGCAGAAAAACCAGAACTGCCAGAACGAACGGTATCAGTACCGAACGGGCGTATATGAGCATTACGCCGGCTGCGAGCATAGCTATTGTCATAAGCGATATTGTCGTAAGCCATGTAGTTTCTTTATTGAGATCGGTCATTTATTGGCACCCTTAAATCGCAATGTTATCGTTTTATACAGGTATTGTCCGTAAATCCGGTGTGATGTCAACACAATATATTTCGATAAGTCAGGCAGGCAAATATATTACACTTTACTGTTTTTTTGTTCAGAAGCTTGACATTTTTGTTGGTTTTCATATAATGTTCTATCAATAATTAGTGGATGTAATGCCGAGTTTTGGCACATCGTTTTATGTTTTGACATTGAAAACAAAGAGTATTTTGCGGAGGTATTAGTAATGACAAGCGATATCAAACAAATAACAGAGCTGGTTAAGCAGAAGAGCGAATTTGTACATGCTCTGTTCGCACAGATGGACAAGGTCATCGTCGGCCAGAGATATATGCTGGAAAGGATGCTGATCGGGCTGTTGTCTGACGGGCACATTCTTTTAGAAGGTGTGCCTGGTTTGGCAAAAACGATGGCAGTAACGGCATTGTCCAGGGCGATCGACGGACAGTTTAGACGGATACAGTTCACGCCGGACCTGCTGCCTGCGGATCTTATAGGAACGCAGATATACCGTCAGTCAGACGGCGAGTTCTATACGCGAAAGGGACCGGTCTTTGCGAACATAATCCTCGCCGACGAGATCAACCGTGCACCTGCAAAGGTACAAAGCGCACTGCTGGAATCCATGCAGGAGCATCAGGTAACGATAGGGCAGGAGACCCATCCCTTGCCCAGCCCGTTTATGGTGCTGGCAACACAAAACCCCATCGAGCAGGAGGGAACCTATCCGTTACCAGAGGCACAGCTTGACAGATTCATGCTGAAGCTTAAGGTGACATATCCGTCCAAGAAGGAGGAACGCCAGATACTCGAACGGATGGCCTCGATAAATAAACAATTCGATGTTCAGCCAATAATAACTCCCGACGATATTCTTGAGATAAGGGGCGTCGTCGATCAGATATATATTGACGATAAGATCAAGGATTACATCGTCGATATCGTTTGCGCGACAAGGGATCCGGAGAAATACGGTATCGATCTTGGCAACTTTATTAACTACGGCGCATCGCCGAGAGCGACTATCTTTCTGGCACTTGCTGCAAAGGCCCACGCATTCATCCGGCAAAGAGCGTATGTGACCCCGCAGGATATCAAAAGCATCGGCCCCGACGTGCTGCGGCACCGAATTATCGTTAGCTACGAAGCAGAAGCCGAAGAAAAAACCAGCGAAGATATTATAAAAACCGTTTTCGATAATATTGAAGTCCCTTAACTTTTGTCCCTGCATAATAATGATACCGAAAGAGCTTATAAAAAAAATAAAACAGATCGAGATATTCACATCTCGAGCTGTGGATGCAAGTTTCGCGGGCCAGTACGAAAGCGTTTTTAAGGGCCGGGGAATGCAGTTTGACGAGGTGCGCGAATACTCGCCGGGCGACGACATCAGGACGATCGACTGGAACGTAACTGCGCGAACCGGTAAGCCCTATATAAAACGCTTTGTCGAAGAGCGTGAGATGACAGTCATATTCGCCGTCGATCTAAGCGCTTCCGGGGACTTCGGAACAGCCGGGCGTATCAAGAATGAACTTGCTGCCGAGTTTTGTGCCGTCCTGGCTTTCGCCGCAGCAAGGAACAACGATAAAGTCGGCCTGCTGATCTTCACCGACCGTACAGAGCTTTACATCCCGCCAAAAAAGGGCACACGTCACATGCTGCGATTGATACGCGAGCTGTTGTATTTCAAAATGCCCCTTCGCCGAACGGATATTTCGCAGGGACTGGATTATCTTGCCAGGATATTAAAGAAGAAAGCGACGGTGTTTTTGGTTTCCGATTTTCTCGACACCGATTTTAAAAAGACTATCAGCCTGCTTAACCGCAGGCACGATGTTATCGCGGTTCCGGTTAGCGACAAGGCCGAGGTTACGCTGCCGCCGGCAGGTATCATCGAGTTCACCGATGCCGAAACGGGTCAGACAGCCACAGTCGATTCATCCTCAGCGGCCTTTAGAAATATTTATCGCAAGACAAACACACAAAAAACCGAACAGTTAAAAGAAATGCTTCGCTCCATAAACATAGATACCATTAGTATCGATACCGATAAATCGTACATCCATGATTTGATAGCGTTTTTTAGAATGCGCAAGAGAAGATTTTAGCAAT
Source organism: Planctomycetota bacterium (assembly GCA_023143375.1). Classification (GTDB taxonomy): domain Bacteria; phylum Planctomycetota; class Phycisphaerae; order Sedimentisphaerales; family Anaerohalosphaeraceae; genus JAFGKL01. The sequence continues at coordinate 8,697 of JAGLHQ010000018.1, read as the reverse complement.
GAAACCTATAAGAAGTTTAAACATATATATATTGATATTTTGCTGTGTGCTGCTGCTGTGTTGCGTTTCATGCGATAAGACAGATAGCGGCGAATTGTCAGACCGGACGCGGCTTACCAGAACCATCGAACGGGGACCCTTGTCGGTTACTATCGTTTTAGACAGCGACCACGTCACCATTACAGAGACTTTAAGCGTGCAATTGGTGGCAACGTCAGCCGACGGTTATAAAGTTCGCTTCCCGGAACTGGACTCGCCGGAAAATGCCATAGACGACCTCGATCTCATAGAAACCGCACGATCCGACGATAAGCTTGACGAGAACAATAATGTAATAAGCACGATCCGGTATCGTTTCGAGCCGTTCGCCACCGGCAACCTGCAATTGCCGCCTATGTCCGTTGTCTTCTATGCCCCAGACGATCCGGAAAAGAAAACCGAGATCGTCACCGAGCCTGTCGATATTCAGATCGATCCGGTTTTGGATATGGCGGAGGACGCCGGGCCGCAACTCGCTGATATTGAAGACGTGATGAAGATCCCCGTCAGCCTTACACTTATATGGCTTGCGGTAGCGGCACTTGTTATCATCATCGCCATCGTCGCGTATCTTTTATGGAAAAAGAAAAACGCTCCCGTTGAGGTTGTCCGCGCCTTCAAGTCTGCCCATCAGCTTGCGTTTGAAAAACTTCACCAACTCCTTGCACAAAATCTGTTAAGCCAGGGAAAGATAAAGCTCTTCTATATAGGCATAAGCAATGTTTTGCGGTATTACATCGAGCATCGTTTTAATATCAACGCCCCCGATCAAACCACCGAAGAGTTCTTAGCAGAGTTAAGCTCTGCAAACACTCTGTCTATGACCGATAAAGATTACCTCACCGAGGTTATGCACCATTGCGATCTCGTAAAGTTTGCCAGGCACGATCCTTCGTCGGAAGATAACGACAAAACGGTTAGGATCGTAAAGGATTTTATCGACAAAACAGCCTCAGCCGATTGCCAGGTTGACATCACAGATGCACAACAGCAGGGGGGCCTTTAGATGCAGTTCTACTCGCCATGGATGTTATTGCTGTTGCTGCTTTTGCCCGTGCTCGCTTTCGTCATAAAGCGCAAAAAACTCTATGCCCGGATAAAATTTTCATCAGTCGATAAATTCGCCGCCTGCCCCGTATCATGGCGTATAAGGTTGCGGCCGGCAATGCTGCTTATAAGGTTTGCGTGCCTTCTGCTGCTTATCTTTGCGTTGGCTCGTCCGCGGAAAGGCACGGTCATCTCGCAAAAATCCACCGAAGGCGTTGCTATCCAGGTAGTCCTCGACAGGAGCGGCTCAATGGCAGAGCAGATGGACTATTTCGGCAGGGGCCTTAACAGATTGGAAGTTGCAAAAAGGGTACTCACCGATTTCATAAGAGGAGATGACAAGGATCTTAAAGGAAGACCACAGGACCTTATCGGCCTGATTACTTTTGCAAGATACGCCGACACAAAGTGTCCCCTCGTTCACGCACACGATGCGATGCTTGAGTTCATGAACAAAACACAGATAGTGCAAATCCGCAGCGAAGACGGAACTGCCATCGGAGACGCGATGTCGTTGGCTGCGGCTCGGCTAAGAAAAGCAGAAGAAGAGCTTGTAAACAGAAGGCTGCGTCTTGGCATAGAAGACGACGACGATTTTAAGATCAAAAGCAAGATCATAATCCTGCTTACCGACGGCAATAACAATGCAGGCGAATATCAACCGTTAGAAGCAGCAAAACTTGCTAAAGAATGGGGCATAAAGGTCTATACCATCGGCATCGGCTCGCCGGCTTCAAAGAGGAGCGGCTTTTTCGGAATGTCTATAGGGCAGTCGCTTGACGAAAGGCTGTTAAAAGCCATCGCTGAGGGTACCGGCGGATTTTACGGCAGAGCCGACGATGCAAAATCGCTTGGGAAAATAATCGAAAAGATCGACGAGCTTGAAAAAACAAAAGTTAAATCCGTCCAATACACCCATTTTGCCGAACGATTCGGGCTATTGGCATTTTGGGCTCTTGGTTTGCTCATGATAGAAATAATCTTAACATGTACCGTTTTTAGAAAGATACCTTAAGCATGGTGCGATATCGCACTTCTCTTTGTCATTCATTTTTTTGGATATCAAGATAAAGCGAAAAACGAGGACGCAAATATAGAAAGTTAAGCATGTTGTTAGGCAATGAAAAAGCATTATGGTTGTTGTTCCTTATACCGGCGGTTCTGATACCCGTTTGCGTATGGGCATTCTACCAGAAGGGGCGGATGCTGAAGATGTTTGCTGCCCCGGAAATGCTGGGTAAGATCAGTGCCGCTGTCAGCATCAAAAAACAAATACTAAAAGCGGTCCTGCTTATCGTCGCGTTCGCATCGATCGTCATAGCTCTTACGGAACCGAAATGGAACCCGCGCCCGAAAAAAATAAAACGTATGGGAAGAGATGTCTGCATACTTCTTGACACGTCACGGTCGATGCTGGCAGAGGATATAAAGCCGTCGCGACTTGAAAGATCGAAGATCGCCATTTCCGATCTGATGGAGATACTCTCCGGCGACAGGATAGCCATCGTTACATTCGCAGGCAACAGCACGATCAAGTGCCCCTTAACACAGGACTATGCTTTTGCAAGGATGGCCCTTGAAGAGATATCGACCGAAAGCACAACACGCGGCGGAACCTTGATAGGTGATGCGATCCGAAAGGCCATAGACGTCGTATTCGATAAAGGCACAACAGAGTTTAAGGATATAATCCTGATTACCGACGGTGAGGATCAGGAAAGTTTCCCGGCCCAGGCCGCTGAAAAAGCCGCAGAGCAGGGCATAAGGATTATAGCCATAGGCTTAGGCGACGACGATCAGGGTGCAAGAATTCCCATTACCGACGACAGAGGTAAGAAGGTATTCCTAACCTATAACGGAAAAGAGGTATGGTCGAAAGTCGACGGCGAAACGTTAAGACAGGTCGCATACGCCACCGACGGCGGGAAATACCTCTCCGTCGGACCGGGTACCACACTTGACCTGGGGCAGATATATTCGATGCTGATAGAATCGGCAAAAAAACATCAGCTTGAATCTGTTACGATGATGGAGTACGATGAAAAGTTCCAGATATTCCTGGCCTTAGGCTTAGTTTTGATTGTTTGTGAAATGCTTACAACCGAAAGAAAAAAAAGTGTATAAATTAAATATTTTAATAATAATTCTTTTAGCCGCAAATGTCTCCGCTGAGTCTGCTCGTTCGCTGGTAGAAAAGGGTAATCAGCTTTACGCCGATCGGCAGTTTGACTCTGCTATAGAAATATACGCCCAGGCTGCGGAAGATGCACCCAAAAGCCCTGTCCCCGAATTCAACACCGCCAACAGCCTCTACAGGCTTGAGAGATTTAACGATGCTATCGACCGTTACAAGCAGGTCGCAGCCGGTTCTTCCGACAAGAGAATAGTTGCTGACGCTAAATACAATCTTGGAAATTCATTTTTCCAGAAGGCTCTCAAAAACCAGCAAACAGAACCGGAAAAAACGCTCGAAGATATGAAAACCAGCATCGGATATTTCAGGGATGTTCTCGATATCGACAGTGCCAACCAGAATGCCGCCCAGAATATTGAAGTCGCCAAGGCAGCTTATAAACAGATCGAAGAACAGCAACAGCAGCAACAAGATCAACAACAGGAAAATAAGGACGGCGATAACCAGGACGAACAAGAACAGGACGAGCAACAGCAGCAGGACAGCCAGGATAATCAAGATAAGTCCGAACAGCAGCAGGGCGAGCAACAAGATCAGCAGCAGCCACAGGATCAACAACAACAGGATCAGCAGCAGCCACAGGAACCTAAAGAACAACCGATGGCACCGGATGCCACCGCGCAGCAGATATTGGATAAGGAAAAGCAGCAGAAAAAAGAAAGACAGATTTTGCAAAGTTTGGGCTTGGAAAAAGTCGAAAAAGACTGGTAGTATGAAATTATTTAAACGTTACATCTTAGTTGTACTTATAACGTTGTTAGCGTCTGTTGCTTTTGCGCAGGGGCAAATACGCGTAGTTGCACAGGTAGACGAATCCGAGGACATATATACCGGCCAGGATTTCACTTTGCATATCATTGTTGACGGCGAAAATCTGCCGGGTCAGGCGGATCTTACACCTATAAAGAATTTTAATCCCAGAAGCACCGGTAATCGCGATGTCTCGCAATCCTCCATAAGCATAGTCAACGGCAAAACGACAAGAAATATTGTCAAACGCTACGTCATGAGCTATTCACTCATTGCAAATCGGCAGGGCATAGTTGCCATCCCTCCACTCAATGTTATTGTTGACGGCAAAGCATATAAAACCAACCCTGTTGAGGTAAATGTTATCGCACCCGGCACCACGGACAAACTTGAGCTGGAGGTTACATTATCGGAAACTAAATGTTATGTAGGCCAGCCGATCGTCATTAATGTAAAATTCTTTGTTTCAACCGAGGTTGGCGATTTTCGATTCAATATCCCAGCCCTTGACAGTGGCGATTTTTATGTCGAGGATCCGGAAGTGTCCTCCAAAAACGTAAAACAGTTTCAGCTAAGCAGCGGGATCAAAATATTTGTCACTCAAACCAGGGTTCGTCACAACACAAAAGAAGCTATCCTGCTTGAGTTTGACAAAATTCTCATACCAAAAGCCCCCGGCAGGATCGAACTTGCCGCTTCCAGCGTCTCTGCAGATGTCGTTACTGGGACCGTTCGTTCCGGAAGAAGGGGCATGTTCAGTGTCTTCGGCGGACAAAAACAGTATAAACGTTTCATGGTTTCATCTTCGCCGCTGACTCTTGAGGTTTTACCCTTACCCAAAACGCGTAAGCCCGCAGACTTCTACGGCCTGTCCGGCAGATACACCATCTCATCTTCGGCAGAACCTACAAAAGTAAACGTAGGCGACCCGATCACACTGACCATCAGCATCGGCGGAAACAAGTTCCTAAAACCCGTTCAATGGCCGAACCTTGAAAGCGTTCCGCAGCTAGCGGCAAATTTCAAGATACCGCTCCAGAAAAGCTCGCCTGCCCTAAAAGGCGGATACAAAGTTTTCACCCAAACCATCAGGGCAAACAACGACAGGCTCACCGAGATTCCGCCGATACCGCTTTCGTTTTTCAATCCCGGCAAAGGCGATTACGTTACAATAACAAGCGAGCCTATAAAGCTGGACGTCTCGCCTACAAAGGTTCTAACCGGCGCCGATCTTGAAGGAATGGACTTTTTCCCCGTAAACAGGGAAGTCGAGACCGTCAAAAAAGGCATCTCCGCAAACTATCAGGACCGAGATGTTCTTAGGAACATGAGCTTTTCACCGGTAACCGCCGCCTTTTCTTCCGGCTATACTTTTCTTTGGGGCGTACCTTTGGCTATGTTGATCGTAAGCCTTATCGCAAAGCCATTTGTAAATATAACAGACGAAAAGCTTGCCAGGAGAACTAAACGCTTTGCCCTGTCAAATGCGATTAAGGCGCTAAACAAGATACCCGCGCAGCGCACCGAGCAAAAACACGAACTGCTCGCCGCTGCTATGACCGGCTATATCGCCGACCGTTTTGAAAGAATCGCAGGCTCGCTGACTCCCGACGAGTGCAACCGAATTATTATAGACGCTACTGCCGATGCTTCAATTGCAGATGTGTTTAAAATTATAATTGACGATTGTCACGCCGCACGTTTTGCATCTATGGATATCCAAATTAACGCTGAAAAAATCGCAAAAGTTGTTACCCTCATAAAGGCTATTGAAAAAAATATAAAAAAATGATTAACAAAAAAACCATTTTAATAATAGTTATTGCTCTTGCCGCAGCTTCTGCGCTAAATGCACAGCTTTCGGACGATCAGGCTTTTATACTCTTCGATAAAGCAAACCAGTCTTTCAGGCAGGCCAACGAATCGTCCGGCGATCCGCTCAAGGCACAAACACTTTACGAAACATCAATATTAAGCTACTCCAGGATCATCGCCGAGGCTCACATCGAAAACCCAAAGCTCTACTACAACCTCGCAAATGCCTACCTGCTCAGTAACGATATTGCAAAAGCGATACTTAACTATCGACGTGCGGAAAAACTCGACAGCGCCAATGCCGACATTCAGAAAAACCTCGCCTTCGCACGAAGCCGAAGAATAGATACGGTAACGATAAAGACAGAAAAACGTGTCCTGCAAACACTCTTCTTCTGGCATTATGACTTTTCGTTGAAAGCCATGTTCGTCACAAGCTGCATCTCTTTTGCTATCGTTTGTTTGTCTCTTACCGCAATGTTATGGCTCGGCCGGTCAGCGGCAGCAAATGTTATCTGCACCGTCACAGTCATACTGCTGATATGTTGTCTTACTTCCGTGATAGTTACCTCCGTAGGCGCCGCAAACGATATTTCCGGAGTCATAACCGCTTACGAAGTCGTAGCCAGGCAGGGCGACAGTCTTAACTATCCGCCAAGTTTTAAGGAACCCCTCCACGCCGGTACAGAGTTCGAGGTCATCGAAAGCCGTCCCGGATGGCTGCATATAAAACTCTTCGACAGCAGCGACGCGTGGATACCCGATACAACCGCGGACTTGATCTGACTGCACGGCAATAATAGTGGATAACGGCCCATTCCGTAAGTCTAACTACTCGGTATAGTTCCCGTCTCTAAATCGGCGTTCTGACTCCAAAAACAGTGATTAGTTTTAGAGGGTGGTGCAAAAACGGTGTACTTTTGGTATACTTTCACGACATAAGTGAAATCTGATTTAAGATGTGTTTGCTCCGGATAATTAACGTTTCGAGATGCTATCTTTAAAGATGATGTTATTCGTGGCGAAGCGCGATTATGGGATCGACATTGGCCGCACGTACCGCGGGGTAAAGTCCGAACAATATTCCGATCCCGACACTGATGGACAGTGGCAGCAGGATGCTCCACATCGTAATAACCGTTGGCATTCCCGATGTTTTCGTTATAACTACCGGGATCAAAACCCCGATACCGATACCGACCAGCCCGCCGATCGTTGAAAGCACCACCGTTTCGATCAGGAATTGCGTTACGATCTGTTTGCGTTGCGCGCCTATCGCACGCCGTATGCCGATCTCACGCGTCCGCTCGGTCACCGATGCCAGCATGATATTCATTATACCGATGCCGCCGACCAGCAGGCTTATTCCCGCTATCGATCCAAGCACGATATTAAACCTTCGCTTCGTCGCCTCCGCCTGCCGCAGCAAAGCCAGCGGAACGCTCACCACATAATCTTTCTTCTTATGGAACCTCGCCAGCATCTGCTCGATCCCTACCGCCGTCGATTCGACATTGTCCGTGGTGTCAACCTGAACGATTATCTGGTGCAGTTCGACGTTCTCAAGAGTGAACGATCCGGAAGTTCGTTTATAGAAAATATCGCCAAAATATTTACGAGCAAGTTGTAATGGAATATAAACATCGGTTTGCTGATCCGGTATCTGGATATTCCCCGATTGTCCGGTTTCACTTTGAATGATACCGACGATCTCAAAGAGATCCCCGCCGATACGCAGCGATTGACCGATAGTGCTTTCCGTCGCCAGTATCTTTCTCGCCCCGAATTCGGTTAATATCGCGACCGGCGAATAATTCTCGTTGTCCGCATCGGTCAGCGTTCTGCCCGCGATCACGGGACGTTGTACCAGGTCGAACCATTTCGGAGTTGTAGCGACGACCCTAAGCTCCATCTTGCGAGATTCGATGCGTGCTTCTTTTCGCATTAGCTTTACAGGTGCTGTTTGTTTGACGGTGGAGAAGGTTTCTGAGATTCGTAAATGATCCTCGTAAGTCAATCCGAAGATGCTCATAAAAGTAGTTTGACTGTTTGTCGCATCGTCTTCTGCCGCTTTGACAGAGCTGATGATTATATTGTTGCTTCCCAGTTTACGTATTTGTTCCAGTGCCTCTTTGCTTGCGCCCTCGCCCACAGACAACATTGCCACAACGCTGCCGACGCCGAAAACAACGCCAAGCATCGTAAGGAGCGACCGGAGCTTGTGCAACAGCAGGTTCTCGATACCGAGCCAGATATTTCTTGCAAATCTACTCTGCTTCATATCCGTCCCCTTCGATCCGGTCGATCAATCCGTCCTTCATGTGCAGTTGGTGGTCTGCATAGGACGCGATGTCCGGCTCATGCGTTACCATTATGATCGTTTTGCCGCCGGCGTTCAGTTTACGCAACAACACAAGTATCTGCTCGCCCGTTACGCTGTCAAGATTCCCCGTCGGTTCGTCGGCGAATATAATATTCGGATCGTTCGCCAGCGATCGTGCGATCGCTACACGCTGCATTTGCCCGCCGGAAAGCTCTGTCGGTCTGTGATTGAGTCTGCTTTCAAGCCCGACCATCTCTGCCAGTTCTTTTGCACGATCAGCGCTTCTGTCCGCTTCCCATCCGAGATAATACAACGGCAACTCAATGTTCCGCTGTACCGTAAGCTGCGGTATAAGGTTAAAGCTCTGAAATATAAATCCAAATTTTCTCAGCCTCAGTTCACTCAAGGCATCATCGCCCATAGTGCTTACGTCTTTGCCTTCCAGAAAATACTTTCCCTTGCTAAGCCTGTCCAGGCATCCGAGTACATTCATCATCGTACTCTTGCCGGATCCGCTATGGCCCATTAT
>JAGLHQ010000179.1 GCA_023143375.1 Planctomycetota bacterium | reverse complement strand
TGTTCGCCGCTGCGATCGAATTCTGTCGAGTGTACATGCACAACCAGCGGTTTACCCGTTGCAAACGCCGCCCCCATTCCTGCTGGGTATGTCATCCAGTCGTGTGCGTGTATGACGTCGAAGTCTTCCTGTAGGCTAAGCTGTGTTGACGATGCCGCATACCGTGCGATCTCGCCAAACATGTCTCCGCCATAGTGACCCGTTTCGCCGGGCTGTTCGATGTATGAATCGCTTCCCTGTATTTCGCGAAGGCGTTTCTGGCGGATCGCTTCTTCGTACAATTCTTGATATTGTTCAGGCCGGGCATAAGGCGAAAAAGCCATGGACTCTATCGCGTGAAATTTGACGTTGTTGAATTCGTCAAGTGTAAAACTTATGCTTCCGGGTATCCTTGTGGAAGTTGGAGACAGCATACGGACATGTGTTGAATGGGTAGGGTCGGCCGGTTTAGGCAGCACAAAGAACACCTCAATACCAAGATTGTCCATTGCCTTTGTCAGCCCAAAGCAGGCAGTGCCGAGACCACCACTAATGAAAGGGGGAAACTCCCATCCTAACATGAAAACCTTCATACTAGCATCTCCTTACCAGACATGCCATGTCGCCTTGAATAGCGGGTCAATGTGTACGATTTACTTGATAACAAAGCCTATCTCATCCTTAAGAAAGCTGTTAATTGCACGATCCTAATTAACATCCTGTTATAATAATAGACCGTATTTTTGCAAAAGAAAATATTTTTCCTATAGATATTATATTATCGGCACTTTTCCGTAATATTCTTAAGAAAATAAGGCCTAGGGTACTGAAAATAATGTATTTTGTGGCTTATTTCAAGTTAGTATGTCGCTTTTATGAAGAATAATACAGATATGGTATCTTTTTTTAGGGAATTCTGTAAACATGAGATATAGTTTTTTGTATTCATTGACACAAAACAGGCCATCCCGATTGCTCCGGGATGGCCCGTTTTATTTTTTGTTGTCAATTTTTAGCCGAACCTACTTCAGACTAAAGGTCCTGAGGCTTAACTGTGCTGCGACGGTTAGCTTTGGTCCTTCTGATCGCTGCATCAATCGTCTTATAGACATCGTCGCTGAGAGCGCCGATAGCATCTGATGATGTCATCATCTTCTTGCTCTTGATGTACGCTTTAACCTTGCTGGCTACTACGAGTACGTCCTTGCCTGCTGCTTTTTTCTTCTTTGCTGCTTTTTTCTTAGCCATTTTTGACCTCCATGTAAAAAATATGTTCCAATAATAACGCGGCAAATGCCGTCAAAACGCTCGTTTAGTATATTCTGTTAACATTTCGGCATTCTTGCAACAAAAAAATTAGCCTTTTTTTAAAAATTTTGCACTTACAGGCCCTATAACCCGAAAATTCTG
>JAGLHQ010000178.1 GCA_023143375.1 Planctomycetota bacterium | reverse complement strand
TAAGGGTTCCGGTAAAAGAATTCATAACAGTTGCGTTTGCAGAGGATATGGAACTTGCTAAGGAATACAAGGATTTGCTTGCAAAAGAGGACATACCAGTTTCCATAAAGAATCCGCCGGACGCTTCCAGTTATTCCGGAATAGCAGTTATGGTGCCCGAGGATCATCTCGACAGGGCGCATTATCTTATCGTTTCGCATGATCAGTACGACGATTTCTACGATACCGTTTTCAACAGCGGCCAGATCGAGCTCGATGATGAGAGCTTAGAGGACGATTTGTTTGATGACGATCAATATTAGTCTCAAAGGTTAATCTGTATTTGAGGAAAGAACCATGGCCGAGAACGAAAGTTTCATTGAAAGAAGACAAGAGGTTGTTGACAGACGCATAGATCTTGACAGAAGACGCGGACCTGGAAGACGCAGATCGGAAGAACGAAAAGCTGCAGAAGAAGGAGAAATGACCGACGAGCAGTTTGTTTTTCTAAAAGCCATACAGGAATACAAGACTGTCAACCAAAGACCTTTTCCTTCATGGACAGAGGTTCTTGAGGTGATAACAGCATTAGGTTACAGAAAAGTTGCAGAACCGCAATCGCTTACACCTTTCAAGAAGGCCGAACCGCTAACAGTATAAATCTCTGCCTTACCTTAACGGTTGATTGTTGCGATCCATCAGCAGGACGGTCTTTTTCAGCGTCTCTTCGGATAGTTTTTTTCGTAGTATGCTTTTGATCTCGCCGATGCCCGTCCGTTGTGTCGTATGCATGATAACGATGTGTTCGTTGTTTAGCCCTTCGATCATCTTGCCGAACTCGTTTACATGTATATGCCGTCCCGCCTCTGCCCGTTCGATATGCTCGTCGATAAAGAACGTACACTCGGCGATAAGTATTTTGCTGTTTGCAACATCGGGCATCGATTCAAGGTCCATTTGTTTAGTATCGCCGAGATAAGTCACTAATGGCATCTCGATCTTCCGGTCTATCTCGATACCTTTTTTCTTAAGTTCTACAAGTTTCGGCCCTGCCAGCCCATGATATTTTTCTTTAAGTTTCTTTCGCATCTCGATCACGGTGTATCCGACCGAGCCTCTGCTGTGTTTTGTTGCAAACGCTCGTGTTAACAGATTGGGCTTAATCTTGAACTCGTCGCCCGGCTTAATGCCTACGATGTTGCCCGGTACTTTGTTGCCGTCAAGCTTCTCCCAGGCGCTGATGATGTCTTTTATGGGTTTGACCAGATTTTTCGGCGCCAGCACCGTCCCAGGCTTTTGCCCGCAGAAATTTCTGTGCGAAAGGTAATATGCAAGCCCCGCTGCGTGGTCGATATGCCCGTGTGTCAGCAAAACGTGATTGATCGGTATTACTTGGTCAGGCGCCTTGCCGATATCAAAGCAAACATCAAGCTGCGGCATTGCAATAACCGTTTCCTCCCCGGCGATCGAATAACCGATGATCTCAAGATCGTCAATTTCAAATTTTAAAAGCTTATGGCTGGCCATATCCATTCCCAAAAACCTGATAATAGCTCCAAAACCGGATAATGTCAATTTGTTTCCCATTTGCCATTTACAAGCTATAATGTAAAGGACGAATAACGGATCACTAATCACGAGTGACGAACAAATGCCTGACAAACGAAAACATAGAGGCCCTGGTCCCGAAGATACAAAGCTCTTTGCCGCAGGCCGCATCGCCAGTCTTCGCTCGGCTGTTGCCGATCTTTCGATGCTGCTTACCAAAGGCTACGCAGAAACCAGCTCTCTAAAGCTCGTCGGCGACAGATTCTCTCTTACCGAACGCCAGCGCATCGCGGTCAAACGCTGCGCATGTTCGGACCGACGGCTTGAGATTCGCAAACAAAAAGAGATCGAACCCGGCGACCTTAACGACAAGACTATTGTTATCGACGGTTATAACATTCTTATAACGATAGAGACGATTTTAAGCGAGGCATCTGTGTTTGTTTCGCGTGATGGTTGCATCCGTGATATTGCGGGGATCCATGGCACGTACAGAACCGTCGAAGAGACGATTCCCGCCTTTGAGTTGATCGCCCAAACACTGAATAGTCTGGAAGTTGCCCATGTATTATGGCTGTTCGATAGCCCAGTTTCAAATTCTGGCAAGCTAAAAACGCTTGTTTATGAACTTGCGGAAAAAAACAATTGGCCATGGGGTGCCGAACTTATGGCCAATCCAGACAAAGAGCTTATCGCAACTGATAAGATCATCATAACCGCAGACTCCGACGTTCTGGATAAATGCACCCATTTTTCCAATCTAACTGCCTATATAATAGACAAACTCCCAACTCCTGCAAACATCATCGACCTATCCTAAACCGATCATTTCTCTGCGATCTTTGCGTTCTCAGCGGTAAAATAGTTTTTTTACGGATTTTTTGCAACGTTTTGCGCATTCCTGCGTTTATAATTACGATGACAGCCGAAACTAACAAAAAGTTAATAAAGAGACCAATAAACGTGGATAATAGCGAAATGGACGCCGATATCATCATAAAAAAGGCTTGCAGCGACCCTGCCGCCTTTGCTCGGCTTTACCGGGCGCATTATGACAGTGTGTTTCGCTATTGCTCACGCAGATTGTTCAATCGGCATTTGGCCGAGGACGTAACCTCGACAGTCTTTTTTAAGGTCATGAACACCATCGGCTCTTTTGAGGGCGACTCAAAGAATTTTCGAAACTGGCTGTATCGGATCGCTACCAATGCAGTCAACGATCATCTCCGAACCGCTGTTAAGAGGGCACAAGCTATTCGAATAGTTTCAGACAACATCAGTTCGGATCGTCATGTGATTACAGATGACGATCTCAGCGATAAGAAGTCACATTTAAAGCAGGCTCTTTTGGGCCTAAAGCCAAAGTATCAGGCGGTCATCGCGTTACATTTTTTTGAAAATATGAAATTAACCCAAGTTGCCGAAGTGCTGAACCAAAACCCAACTACGACCCGAAGCCAACTTAGCAGGGCTCTTAGCAAACTAAGGAAACAATTTAAAGCTTCCGGTTCGAATATTTTATAAAGTGAGGTATGAAGATGAAAGATAACCAAAAGAATTTAGAGCAGTATCTAAGCGATGTCGATTTTGACGATACGCCGGACCACGCACACCGTGACCTGCTCGAACAAAAACTTCTCCTTAACTTTAACTCCTCCAGCACCCGGCCAAATACAAAATGGAGAACTATCATGAACAAAAGAATTACTAAAATAGCCGCAGCTGCCGTCATAATGATCGCAATCGGCATATCGTTTACAATTATGGAAAAAACAACAACCGAAGCCTATGCCTTCGAGCAAACCCTTGAAGCAATGCGGAGCAAAAGAACAGCGCATATAATTGGCAGAGATTGGAATGGTAGTGAATTTGAATTTTGGATGACACTTAACGATCAGTCTGGACTGCCGGATTATGTATATTTAGATTATCCTGTCAAGGATTTAAAAGCTGTCTCTACGCCGGAAATTTCTTATCAGTATTCAAAAAGATCGAATATTGTTCATATTAGTAATGAGCAGTTGATTAATTTTGATCTCAGGTTTGAAACCATGTTTGAAGATTTTATTGATGCTACTGCAAATGGTCAGGGCGACAAGTATAATATGTATAATGAAACCGATCCTGAGACTGGCAAAGAATTAATTATTATCTCAAAAGGAAGCGGGGATAATGAAACAAAGGTGGTTATTGATTCCGAGACTAAGCTTCCTGTAGAGATTCATTTGGACTGGGAAAAGAACAACCATAGTTTTGTTTCATCTTTTGATCAGATATATTTTTATGAGGATCTTCCGGTTGGAATATTCGATTTCAAGATTCCCGAAGGTGCGACTGTTATAGATGATACTGAGGTGGAAAATATCCTGAATGATCCGCAGTACGGAATATCTACAGAAGGATTGACTCAGGAGCAGGCCGCCTTGCAGATTATCGAGGAATACTGTTTGGCCTTGATTGACTTCGACTTTGATGCCATGTCACCGCTGTACCCGGCTTTAAACCTGGTAGGCCCGAGTATCCTTGAGGATCAATTCAAGGACAAGCCCAGGCCTGTCGAAATCGTCGAAATTGGCCAGCCTTACGAAGAGCGTTTTGCTACGGCCGGTTTGACTGTGCCAACTATATTGAAATATGAAGACGATACCGTCAAAGAACACAAAATAATCGTGAAATTCAGACAGATAGATGGGCAAGGCTCTTGTGTTATAATTGGCATAAAGTACGCATCACGCACAATTGAATAACGATTAGCATTCTTCCAAAAACGCCGTTTTAACTCCTCTAAGCGGCGTTTTTTTTGGTTTTTTTAAAAAATCTTATTTTTTATGTATGACATGTTCCCAGCAAGCATCTGTATATATGAATAATCTGCTTTCAAAACAAAAAACGAAATATTAATTAAGCGTTGCCGGTTCCCCTCCTTGCCGGCGGCGTTTTTTTATGCGCAAAGTATGATTTCACAGCAAAATCACTAATTTTTCAATATTTTAAATTTTTGTGTAACAAAACTGCCTCTACAGATGTCTCACTATATGGAGCATTTGTTATAAATGTCTCCGCAAAAAGCTGTCGGCCTCCTCCCGGCAGCTTTTTTTATGTTTTTTGGCCTTTAAACAGGTTTTTTCTCCCCGAATCCATTTTCTTTAGACCCAAACCATCCCTTTAGTTGTTATATTACTGACGAACGTTTGTTGATTCTATAGGGTCGAAATTGGCAGAAGACAAAATCTTAATCTTAAGATGCAAAGCAAAAAGCACAGATGCCCTGCGCAGGGTCTACCAGAAGTACAGAGATGACTTGCTCATTATCGCGATCGCTCTTTTAAATGATGTCAGCTCCGCCGAAGACGTGCTGCACGATGTGTTTGTTGCATTCGCTCAGAACATTGCCCAGTTCAGGCTTACAGGCTCTCTAAGAGGTTACCTTGCAACCTGCGTAGCCAACCGCGCACGCAACATGCTAAAGTCACCTCGAAGAAATTCGATAAACATCGACAGTGTTGAGCCCATTGCGGTTCTAAACGACCCTTCGGACTCGATCGTGTGCAGCGAGCAGTTTGACATACTAAGAAGGGCACTCGCCCAGCTGCCGGACGAACAAAGAGAAACTGTCGTCCTCCACTTGCACGGCTGTATGCGGTTCAAACAAATAGCAGCAGAGCATGACGTCTCTGTAAACACAGCGAAAAGCAGGTATCGCTACGGAATTGATAAACTGCGGGTAATATTAAATGGCCAGGTGAAATCATGAAACCAGCAGAATACATAAAAAACTTATTCAAAAAAGCTGAAATTACCGTTAGCCCTGATACGGATAGCAGGATACTTACTGATGCTTTGAACGCCTTGGAAGCTTCCGACGACAACCGGCCAACGGAAAATATATGGAGTACTATAATGAAAAGTAAAATGACAAAATTAGCCGCAGCAGCAATGATCATTGTGGCAATTGGTATATCTTTTATCGCTATTGACAGGTCCGCAACCCCCGCATGGGCAGATATAATCCAACCTATCCTCGATGCCAAAAACGCTGTTATGGAGATTGTAGTTGGTGATGAGAATAACGGCGCTCCCGTCATTCAGGATGAGATCATGGGTTCTAGAATAAGGCGAACCGTTGCCGGGATAGATGCCGTCACCATCATTGATTTAGAGACTTTGAAGATACTGTCTCTGGATCACGACGAAAAACAAGCCACATTCATAGATTTAAAGGGTCTTCCAAAAATCCCGAATTATCTGGAAACGATAAAAACACTGCTGACTGAGATTCAGACCAGCCCGGGATTCTATACCGAAGACCTTCCCGAGCAACTTGTCGACGGCATAAATGTTTACGGAATTCGAGCATTCCATCCCAGTACCGAATTAACTATCTGGGTTGACGCCGAAACGGACTTGCCCACCCGCATAGATCAACAGGGAAAACAGGTTAAGGTTATTTGCAGGAACATACAGTTTGATGTTCCGATGGATGAATCGATGTTCAGTATGGACGTTCCCGATGGCTACAAACAGCACCAGCACCAGCTTGACCTGACCGGTGCTACAGAAGAACAGTTTCTGGATTATTTGCGAATTTTAACTGAAATTGTTTATGATGGGGTTTTCCCTGAAGACATCTCTATAGAATATTATGTTAAACAAGTTCCTTTACTGAAGGAAAAGTTTGATGCCCTTGATATTTCCGATGAGGAGAAAAGTGAACTGGGAGCGGAAATGTCACAGGGTTTGATGTTTATCCGTTTCTTCAAAGGGCAGGGCAAATGGTATTACAGAGGAAGCGGCGTAAAACTTGGTGATGCAGAGACACCCATCTTCTGGTATCACCCCCGAGGCTCGGAAACATGGCGGATTATCTACGGCGACCTGCATGCCGAAGACGTTGCAGAAGAGGATCTCCCCGAAGCACCGGAACAGAAAACGCAGAAGCAGGGCGTTAAATATCAGCAGTGGATCGATTCGAAATTTGTCGGTAAAGAAGTAGACACATGGCACATAACCGCTGATGGAGAAGTCGAGGCTCACTCGAATATTGAACTATTGAAGGGCCCCAAGGATGTCTCTACAATGCCCATCATTCTGCCTTACAAGCAGGGCAAGATTGTTTCTGTTACTATCAACGATCAAGCCGTGGAGGTCAGAGAACCAAAGAGTTGCCAATATGAGATCGACATACCTTTGCTCGATGGCCAAAACGTAAATATCGAATGCATCTGGACAATGCCCTTAGATACGCTTGAAAAGGTTGACTATGGTTTCCGCACAAAGTTGCAAGGTTTGATCTATATAACATCTTACAAGCTTAGTATAGTTATAGACCCGGATTGCGGATACGAAAACACTAACGATCCTGCCAGCGACACACTTGTTCCGTTCTTCGGTAATTGGGATGATCCCAAGATGTCTCCCGGTTCCTGCGGGATAATGATTACAGAAATTAAATAATGATCAGCATTCTCCCCAAAAGCTGTCGGCCTCCTCCCGGCAGCTTTTTTTATGCGCATTTTAAACTCCTTCTACAGGTGAGTGCATTTCAGCGAAAGCACGATAACCGTACGGTTTCGCAGATTGTGTTTTACGTAGCAAGCTAACGGATCACGATCTTATCGTCATGAAGGGTGCGCATAAAAAATGCCGGCTAAGACCCCCACGACCTTAGCCGACACATAAGCTTTTCATAGCGTTTTCCACACTATTTTTCGCTTTGCAGCTTGCCCTCAGCAAGCTTGGCTTTCACAAGCCTTTTTACCTCCGAAGCCTTACCCTCGGCGAAACTAACAAATTTATGCAAACCCACGCTGGCCTTTTCGGCGAACTCTTCAGAGTCCAGCCGCATCTCGGAATAGTCCACTCCGAACGATTCTTCCTTAACCTCCATAGCCTCGGCGTCCACAGGAGCAAGAACATAGATCGCCGTCGCAAAACCCGCGAAATAGACCACCAGCGTAAACAGCATTTTACCTCGAAATCCGAACATAGTCAGACCTTCCCCTTATCGTAAGTTTTTCAAACGTTACCTTTTTGCCGGTTCCCAAACGCACATTTCCCGCACGCTTGTTTTAGGAGTTCCTTTCCTGACCGGACAACTTGTTTTTTTTGTCCTTATACCTATAATGTAAGAAGTAATGGGCTAAGAGGCAAATTTACGGACCGCTTTTTTTGAACTTTCAGGCGTTTTTTTACCATGACCGTCCCATAAGAACACGGCTGCCAACAGCTTGGGCGAGGATTTTGGAATGTTTTTCGATTTGTTTGCGGCATCAATACAGGCTGTGAATTGTCATTCCAGCCGTTTATCCAGAGTTAAACAGTCCGCGCA